>CAZWLZ010000054.1:0-14521 GCA_964634505.1 uncultured bacterium
TTTGTTAATCTCTGTGGCAACGAAAGGCGTTGCACCCTATAAAACCGTTTTAACTCATGGTTTTGTGTTAGATGAAAAGGGTAATAAAATGAGTAAATCTTTAGGAAATGTATTTGATCCCAATCTGATCATCAATGGCGGTAAAAATCAAAAACAACAACCTCCTTTGGGGGCAGATGTGTTGCGTTTATGGGTATCTTCAACGGATTATTCTGGGGATGTGCGTATAGGGGATAATGTTATTAAACAATTAGCTGATGTATATCGTAAAATTCGTAATACGGCTAGATTTTTGTTAGGTAATTTGCATGATTTTAATCCTTCCCAAGATGCGGTTAATTATGAAAATTTACCCGAATTAGATCAATATATTTTACAAGAAACTCATCTTATTTTTAGTGAAATTACGGAAGCATTTGAGAGTTTTCAGTTTTTTAAATTCTTTCAGAAAATTCAAAATTTTTGTGTAGTTGATTTGTCTAATTTTTATTTAGATATTGCTAAAGATCGTTTATATATTTCTGATCTTAATTCCCCTCGTCGTCGCAGTTGTCAAACCGTTATGGCGATTATACTTGAAAATCTTACTTTGGCGATCGCCCCTGTTTTATCTCACATGGCAGAAGATATTTGGCAAAATCTTCCCTACCAAACTCCCTATAATTCGGTATTTAAAGCAGGTTGGGTCAAATTAGAATCTCAGTGGCTAAAAAACCCTGATTTGCTATCAAAATGGGGGCAATTACGTCATATTCGCACAGGAGTTAATAAAGTTTTAGATGATGCTCGTAATCAAAAATTAATTGGTTCATCATTAGAGGCAAAAGTCTTAATTTATGACACAGAAAGTAAGTTGACAAAAATTTTGACTAATCTTAATCCTAGTAATGGTTTAAATGATGGTAACAGAGTTGATGAATTGCGTTACTTATTATTGGTATCACAAGTAGAATTGGTAAATGATGAATTGGACTTAAGTGAAAGTCAATATCAATCAACAATTGAGGTTAATGATACCACTTTAAAAGTAGCCATTTTACCAGCCGATGGTCATAAGTGTGATCGATGTTGGAATTATTCTTTAAGTGTGGGTAGTTTTGCAGAGCAACCCTTGATTTGTGATAGATGCAAGGAGGCGTTAACAGGTAAATTCTAAAAGATTTTAGGGTGGGAATTTCTCACCCTATTATATCAAGATAAGAGAGGAATTATTTAAACGGCTATGATTCATCTATATTAAGTATTATGGCTAAAAAGTTTTAAATGTTTGACAAACTTAATTAAAATTGTTATCATGTTAGTTAAAGAAAAAGGAGAATATATATTGTGAGCAAAAACTTCAAAGTTATTCCCATATCTGAATTGAGAATAAAACTGACTAAAATAAAACGACAAGTACAACTTGGACATCAACGTATAGTAATTACTTGTTATGGTGAAGTAGTCGGTTTTTTATTACCACTCAAAGATTTAATACCTGAAAATGGTATTCCTATTGAGCAAAATATTGAGATGCCATTAACTCAATTTCGAGAAAAACTAACAGAAGCTGGAGAATTAGTTGGAGAAAATGTTGACTGTATTTATTTAACATTTCATAATCGAAGAATTATTGCATTTCTTAGTAGTCGCTTAACCCCATATATGCCTATTCCCTTAATGGAATCTGATCAACTAAAATCCGAAAAACAATTTTTGGCGTTGCTGAATGTAAATAATTATTATTGAGGTTAAATATGTTTGAAATTAAGATGGCTAATGATTATTTTTCCAATCTTTCTACCAATAGGTTAGAGTCAATTTATACAATCTTTGAACATTTGAAAAAAACAGCTGAAATTTCAGGTTCAGAACCATGTAGATTATTAGAAATTCCTAGAATATGTAGATCTATTATTTCTGGAGATATAAATCTAGTATATGACGTGGTAAAAGAAAAAAATTTAATTCGTATTTATGGATTTGATTTAGATCCTCGCAAAAATATTTTGAAAATGAAGAGTAATCTTGAACAAGAATGGAATGAAGATGAAGAACGTTATGTTTATATACCCCAAACAGATAGACCCGAAAAAATTATCAAGACAGTGGAACTTGTAGGTCAAGGTTTTGTTAAGTCATTCGATATTGGTAGAGAATTAGGACATAAAGGTAAACAAGAAACATTAAGACGACATGGCTCTTATTTTACTCGAACTTGTACGGAGCTTAATTTATTAAAATATAATTTAGTAGGAAAATCTCGTATTTATTCTCTAACTGATTTTGGAGAACAATTAATAAAATTTAATGATCATTGGGATAAATATTCTTTTCTTTCAAAACTCATGCTCGATTTTGAACCAGTAACAATGATTTTTGATGAAATTTATGGTGGAGAAAATACCTTAACCCTCGAATTTGTAGAGGAAATGATTGAAATTATTTCACCTGGAAATCATAGTCTGAAAACTATAGAAAGAAGAGCAAAATGTTTAATGAGATGGGTATTATGGGTAGCAAACATAGAGAAAATTCCTGTTAGATGTTCTGAAAAATCAGGAATGCAATTATTTTTATTTTTATCTTAATTTTATCTGTTTTTATATTTTTTATGTCAGGAAGTAGAGCAAATAAATCGGGAAGAACTGCTGAAAGTATTTTACAACATACATTAGAATTGCAGGGTTTTAGTGTTCAATCTCAATATAAAATAGGTCACAATATCTATGGCGGTATGTTAAGAATAGATCTTTTCGTTAGAAATACCCTTAGTTTTCCAAATGGATTAGCTATTGAGTCTAAATGGCAGGATGTTAACGGTAGTGCGGATGAAAAGTTGCCTTATTTAGTTCAAAATATTCGTCAATGTTATCCGTGTCCTACTATAGTTGTATTACAAGGTGGCGGAATACGTCAAGGTGCAATTCAATGGATAAAATCTCAAATTGATGATAAGTTAATAGGTGTATATTCCCTTGAAGAATTTATTTCTTGGGCGATGCGTCAATTAAAATAATTTAACCAAATAGATACTGTTTCAAAAATATTAAAGGAAAAAAGTATTAGTTTTATTTGTCAAACATTTGAAAAAACTATCAAAGAAGCGGATAAGAATAGTTTAATTTATTGTGATCCACCTTATATAGATTCAGTCATAAAAAATCAGTGACTATAGTTTTACATTAGATTCTCATGGTGAGTATTTTTGCAACAGATCAAGTAATAAAAATATACAATATCCTTACAGTGAATATCATGCTCATTTTTGTCTAGAAATATTATACACAAGAATATTAGCGGCCGATATTGATGAAACTAAAATATTAGAGTTATCTAAACTTTATAAAATATCATCTGTTATTAAAGAGATAATTTTTTTTGCAGAGGAAAAATGGAAAATTGCAAGCGATAAAGGAGGTAGTGGAAATACTGCTAATATAGGTAGTATTGATTACATTGATGATCTGTTAAATGGTAATGGAGTTTTTGTTAATTTAGGAGAACAAATATTTGATGAATATTGGATTAACCAAGGTGTATTGCTAGTTCCTGATCTTAAAAATAAATTCAAGAAACTTACTAAACTTACGGAGTTTTTAGACTTTAAAGGAATAGATAAAAATCTCATCAATCAACCAAAATCAAAAAGAAAAAATTAGTTAATATGACAATAATTCCACCAATAAAATCTCAGGGAATAAAAACTAAGTTAGTTCCTTTTATTAAAAATGTTATTCCTAAAAATTTTGATGGAGTATGGATTGAACCATTTATGGGAACTGGTGTTGTAGCATTTAATATTCCAACTCAATTCGCTATTTTATCAGACACTAATCCCTATTTAATTGATTTTTATTCCGCTATCCAGTCAGGAATAATTAATACAAATGTTGTTAGAAACTTTTTAGAAAAAGAAGGAGCAAAATTGTTAGAAATAGGTCAGGATTATTACTATACGATTCGTGATAGATTTAATGAAAAACATTCTCCTCTAGATTTTTTATTTCTTAATCGCTCAGGTTTTAACGGAATGATACGCTTTAATCGAAAAGGTCAATTTAATATCCCATTTTGTCGAAAACCAAACAGATTTGCTCGTGCCTACGTGACTAAAATTATTAATCAAATAGATGCTGTTTCAAAAATATTAAAGGAAAAAAATATTAGTTTTATTTGTCAAACATTTGAAAAAACTATTAAAGAAGCTGATGAAAATAGTTTAATTTATTGTGATCCACCTTACATAGATAGAAATGTTGATTATTACAATAGTTGGGGTGAAATCGATGAAAAAAATTTATTTAATTGTTTAACTAAAACAAATGCTAGTTTTATACTTTCAACTTGGCATCATAATACTTACAGAAAGAATCAATATATTGATCTTTTTTGGAATAAATTTAATATCACAACTTGTGATCATTTTTATTTTGTTGGGGGCAAGGAAAATAATAGAAATTCCATGACTGAAGCAATTATCACTAACTACGATATAGCTACAATTATTTTAGTATCATAGTCTATTTTTCTTATCAATTTTTATTTGGCGATCGATGTTGGAATTATTCTTTAAGTGTTGGTAGTTTTGCAGATCAACCTTTAATTTGTGATAGATGCAAGGATGCCTTAATCGGTAAATTTAAAAAAAATGGGGTGGGAATTTCTCACCCTTAAAAATCAATAAAAATCAATAATAAAATATGACTAATACAAAACAACAGTTTTTATATGAATTGAATTAAAAGAATTTGCAGAAAATATTAACTGAAACAATCATAACCCATTAAATTGATGGTGTGAGAGTTAATTCCAATAAAACTTTCTCTATCCTTTTTAATTCTAATTGAGATAAAAAATCAACTGCCCAATTTGCTTGACGTTGCAACACATGAAAAGGATAACTATTAGCTACTCCCACCACTTTCATCCCAGCATTTTTAGCCGCTTCTATTCCCACAAGAGAATCTTCAATTACGATACAATCACTAGATTTTAATAATAATTCAGGATTTTTTTGTGCTAATTTATCTAACACCAACAAATAACCTTCGGGATTTGGTTTACTTTCTGTAATCTCCTCGCCTGTTACTATTATTTGAAAATAATTTTTAAGATTAACTTGATTTAAAATAAATTCTACTTCTGGTAATAATAAGCCTGTAACTAAACCGATGAGAATTCCTCTGTATTGCAACTTTTCTAAAAAATTTTCGATGTCATCATAAATAGGTAAATGCTCTAATTTTTGGAGAATTTCTACATAAAGTTGACTTTTTTTCTGCATTAATTTAGTTAAATATTCATCAGAAACAAATCTACCTTTTGATTCTAATAAATAACGTAAAGAAGATTTATCATTTCTACCAAAACAAAAAGTTTTATAATCACCGGGAGAAGGCAATAAATTTTCACCTAATAAAATTTCTTCTATTAATGATTGATGAATACGCTCATCATTTATTATTACTCCATTAAAGTCAAAAAAAATTGCTTTCCAAGTCATAATTTATGTAATTTAAAATGCCAATTTATACTTAATGTCTGTATCCTCATCAACAGAAATTTGATCAATATTAACCATAATAGGCTTAAAAGCAGTCGTTATCTGATGTATAAACCAAAATTCTTTTGTTTCAATTCTCTTAAAACCAGTTAATTCTAACCAATCATCAATATTACCTCTACCATATTCTTTAATATAAGGCTCATGAAACACATTTGTTAACCAATCAACTTCCCTTAGACTTTTTTGATTACCATCTACAATAATAATTTGTCCTCCATTTTTTAAAAGACGAAAACACTCTCTTAAAATTTCTTTGGTTGTATCTGTAGGCGTTTCGTGAAAAAGAAGGGTAATTGTAATTAAATCCAAACTTTCTGATGGCAAACTGATAGATTGTGCATCACCATGCAACCAATTAATTGGCAAATTACTAATTTTTGCTTTATCTTGTGCTGCTAATAACATATAAGGAGATAAATCTAAACCATTAACTTGTGCGGCGGGAAATTTTTCTTGTAACATGATTGTCGTTAAACCTGTACCACAACCTACATCTAAAACTTTGCTAGGAGTAACAGCAATCATTTTAATTAATTCTTCTCTCAACCATAATTCGCTAGGAGGTAATACATATCTTGTAATAGCATCATAAGTTGTAGCGGCATCTCTAGTTAAATAACCGTTTTTGATACCATGAAAATCTCCTTTCAAATAATATTCAGGATAAATTATATTTTGATTTGATAATTCTTTTAAACCATTATCCCAATCAAGACGAGAATTTAAAGTTTTAATTTCTTCTGGATTAATCAAAATTTGAAAAATTGGTTTTAAGAAATTATCCCAAAGAGTATCACTTTTGTTTGTCATAATATGTCAAAAGTCAAGTTATATTTACAATATTTAATATAAAATTCTATCATCAGAATTGATAATTTAATTTATTTCATTAAGAGGTAATGCCTTGATAATGGCTAATTTGAGTTATTATTATTTTTTGATATTAAGTTTGATTCAGATTTAGAATTAGTTTTTATAAGCTGATTTTTTTTCGTAAAAAATTCGGGTAAAACATCAGGAAGAAAATCTTGACTTGAAACTGATCCGATGGTATGGTGCTCGTATAGTTCTATTGGTGAAAATTCCCCTATATTTCCATCTAGTTGAGGATCAATTTCTGGAAGCAAACCTAATAATGGTAAGGGTAATAAGCTAGAAAGGTTAGTTATAATTAAAAGTAACCAAAGATGATCAAAATTAGTTTCAGTTACCCCAAATAATTGAGTGAGTAATGCACCTAATTCGTGAGATAATAATCCTGCTAAATTAAAAATAGACATTAATAAGGCAAAGAAACTTGCTTCGATGCCCGATGGGCAAAGACGAGCAGCTAAGACTAAGACTGGCATAAAAGCAATTTGCCCCATAACAGTTAAAATTAAGCTATCGCCTAAACTAAACCAATGATCATCGATACCTAATGTACGGTTAAAATGAGTAACTAAAATTAAAGTAGTCATTCCTAATATGGAGGAAATAACGATACTAAAACCTAGAATTACTCGAAAAGAAACTTGTTTTAACCATTGTTGATATATCCAAATTCCTAGAAGAGAAGCAATGCTAGTAATTAATCGCACTCTTCCTAAAAACTCTGCACTAAATCCTAACTCATTAGTAGTAAAGAAAAAGAAGGCTGAATCTGCACTAGGTGTTGATTGCCATAGAAATATGAAAAAAACAGGAGCAACAATACTTTTTTGTTTAATGGTTTGCCATAATTGGTTAGTTTGATTTTTAAATTCTGCTAAATTGTAGTTTTCCCTAATAGGTTGTTCAATAATTAAAATGGCGATCGCCACAACAAATAAAGGAAAAATAGCAGTAATCAAAAAGACATTAGTATTAGTAAAATGTTCTAATAACCAACCACTAAAATAAGCAGTAATTAAGCCACCTAATGCCGATGTAGCCCAAGTTAAAGATTGTAACGAGCCTGTTTTGGCCATAGATTCACCTCTTGCCCTTTCTACCACTACCGAGTCAGCAATAACATCGGCGATCGCCACAGAAAGAGAAGTGATCAAAATAGCGAAAGTTGCACCCCAAGCATTATCAACAAAAAAGCCTAAAGTCAACCAAGCCAAACTACCTAAAATTCCAGAAATAATTAAATAACTACGCCTACGGTAACCAAAAATAGGCTTACCATCACTTAAAAAACCAATGACAGGTTTAATTACCCAAGGAATAGCAGCTACTCCCATTAAAGCAGCCACTTGGGCGGGATTTAAACCTAAATCATCTTTTAAAAAAAAACTAACTGCTAACCTAGCTAAACCTAAGATTCCTTGAACAAAATAAATAGTTAAAATGGCTAATAATTCGGGAGTAGCTTTGTTACCAAATAAGATTTTTTCTTCAATAAATTTTTGTAAATTGACTTTTGATAAGGTTTTGATAAACATTACGATATTTTAATTTTTGTAACTTTAATTTACCACAAACTTAAAAAAGATGACAAAAGAAGAAAAAATTTTTGGTATGAATCAATTAAATTATTATTGTGTCTCGCAAAGACGCAAAGACGCAAAGAATAAGAGGAAATAGTATTTTTTATTTTGATTGAGTCTGGTTTTCCCCCACTATTTAACATTTTTCTTCCCTTAAATCATCATAAATTTACTTAATAATAAATAAGTATCTTCTGGACATTCTTCTACTAAAAAATGACCACAATTAAGAGATTGGCCATTAACATTATTTGCCCTTTCTTTCCAAATTTTTAAAACATCATATTTTTTACCAAAAATACCTTTTTCACCCCATAAAATTAAAGTAGGACATTCAATTTTTTTGATTAAATCTTCTTGATCATGTTGTAAATCGATCGAAAAAGATGCCCGATAATCTTCACAACTACCATGAATAGTATTGTAATCAAAAGAATGTTTATATTTTTCTAAAATATTATTAGGAAAAGCATTATAATTTTTACTCCAAAACTGTAAACAATTCTCTAAAAAAAACTCTGAATTACTACTAATTAAAGTTTCTGGAAAAGGAAAAGGTTGAATCAAAAAAAACCAATGATAATAACTATTAGCAAATTCTTTATCTGTATTAGAATAGAGATAATAAGTAGGAATAATATCTAATAAAGCTACTTTTTTGATTTTATCAGGATAATCTAAACATAAACGATGAGCCACTCTTGCCCCTCTATCATGCCCTATTAAATAAAAATTTTCATAACCCAATTTACTCATTATTTCAACTTGATCATTAGCCATAATTCGCTTAGAATAATTACTATGATCAACATTACCTTTAGGCTTAAAACTATTACCATAACCCCTTAAATCTGTAGCAATAACGGTAAAATTTTGGGCTAAAAGAGGTGCTATTTTATGCCACATGAAATTATTTTGAGGATAACCATGTAATAGTAAAAGAGGATAACCTTGCCCTCCTTTTTTAACATTAATATAACCCTCTTTTAAAGGTATTAATTCTGTTGTAAAATCATCAAAATTCATGTTAATACTAATATAATAATATTTTTTATAATTGTCTTTTTCTGTTTATTATATTATTAATTTCACTCTACTTTTATCCCTCATTTGTCTCTTTAAAAAAATTACCTTTTATTAAAAATATTTGCTGAAATCTCATGAAATTTGTTGATGAATATCGAGATATAAATTTAGTTCAAAAATATGCGTTGGCGATCGCCAATATTATCACTCAAAAATGGCAAATTATGGAAATTTGTGGCGGTCAAACTCAGTCGATCGCCAAATATGGTATAAGTCAATTATTACCCCCAGAGATTACCTTAATTCATGGGCCTGGATGTCCTGTATGTGTCACTAATATTAATTTAATTGATCAGGCGATCGACCTAGCAAAATTACCAAATACAATTTTATGCTCTTTTGGCGATATGTTAAGAGTGCCGGGTAGTAAAGAAGATTTACTGAGTATTAAAGCATTAGGTGCAGATATTCGCATTATTTACTCTCCTTTAGATTGCCTCAAAATTGCCCAGCAAAATTCCACCAAAGAAATAGTTTTTTTTGCCGTTGGTTTTGAAACCACTGCACCTAGCACAGCTATGACAATTTGTCAAGCATTTCAACAAAAAATAACTAATTTTTCTGTACTGGTATCCCATGTTTTAGTGCCTCCAGCCATGGAAGCAATTTTGTCTTCTTCGGGGTGTCAAGTAGATGGTTTTTTAGCGGCTGGTCATGTTTGTACCGTTATGGGTTATCATCAATATGAGCCTATTTGCGATCAATATAAAGTGCCTATTATCGTGACTGGTTTTGAACCAGTTGATATTTTGCAAGGGATTTTTTTATGTGTTCAACAATTAGAAAATAAACAAAATAAAGTAGAAAATCAGTATAGTAGATGGGTTACCAAAGAAGGTAATAAAAATGCTCAATTATTTTTAGAAGAAGTCTTTGAAATTAAAGATTATTATTGGCGAGGCATTGCTAATATTCCTAACAGCGGCTTGACAATTAAACAAAAATATGCTAAGTTTTCTACTGAAAAAAAATTTAATTTAACCTCAAATAACGATAAAAATTTAGAGACTAAAGACTGCATTAGTGGAGAAATATTACAAGGAATCAAAAAACCGTTTCAATGCCCTTCCTTTGGTAAAAAATGTACTCCAGAGCAACCTTTAGGAGCGCCGATGGTATCCTCAGAAGGTGCTTGTGCGGCTTATTATCATTACAATCAAATTAGGTAATGAGTGTTAGGGAATAGGGTGTTGGGGAATAGGTAATAGGTATTAGGTGAAGAGAAAAAAGCGATGCGATCAGTTTTAACTAGAAAATTCGATTTTTGAAGTTTCAAACTAATGTAATTTGATTTATCCTAAAATCTTATTTTGTTAATTAACCCAACACCAAATACCTTTTAATTGAAAAGAAATAGATAAATTGGGATTAAAAAAAGTTAAATTGAATTAAGAAATCAACAATTTGAAGAAGTGAAAAAATTACTTTTTATCTCAACACCAGTAGGAGCGTTAGGTTCGGGTTTAGGAGGCGGTGTAGAATTAACACTGCAAAATTTAGTTAAAGAAATGCAAACTCGTGACTATGATATAACAGTAGTTGCTCCTGTTCATTCTTTTTTGCCTGAGATGAAAATCATTGAAATTGAAGGTAATTTACAAATTCATGCTCAAACTCAGACGAGAGAAACACCCATAATTTTACCTAGTAATTCTGTTTTAGGTAATATGTGGGAATATGCCCGAGAAGTTCAATCTGATTATGATTTAATTGCCAATTTTGCCTTTGATTGGTTGCCTTTTTATCTGACTCCCTTTTTTAAAATTCCCATCGCCCATTTAATTAGTATGGGATCGATGTCTGATCATCTTGATTTAATTATCTCTAAGGTTGCTCAAAAATTTCCTTATACTTTAGGTGTTTGTACTCAGTCTCAAGGGGCAACTTTTCTTTTTGGTGATGTATGTCGTTGTATAAGTAGTGGGATTGATTTATCTTTGTATCAATTCTGCGATCAACCAGATGATTATTTAGTTTGGTTAGGTCGAATTGCCCCCGAAAAAGCCCTAGAAGATGCTCTTCAAGCCTCTGAAATTACGGGTATTCCTTTATATATTTTTGGCAAAATTCAAGATGAAAATTACTGGCAAAAAATTTGTCAAGATTTTCCTAAGGCCGCTATGCACTATAAGGGCTTTTTGTCAACCGAAAATTTACAGAAATATTTAAGAAAAGCAAGGGCTTTATTAATGACTCCTCGATGGGTGGAGGCTTTTGGTAATGTGGCGATCGAATCTTTGGCTTGTGGAGTGCCTGTAATTTCTTATGCTAGAGGTGGCCCTACTGAAATAATTAAAGATGGTAAAACGGGATTTTTAGTAAATCCTGACAGTATTGAGGCATTGGTTGAAGGAATTCAACGCATCGATGAAATTGATCGTTTTGCTTGTCGTCAACAGGCAGAAAATGAATTTTCTTTGCCTATATGGGGAGATAAGTTTCAAGGATGGATTGAGGAAATAATGGTACGTTTTCAAAGATAATTTTATTTGTATTAATAAACAATTTTGATGGGTTAATTATTGATGAATGTTACAACTAAAAGAGTTACGATTTATAATCAAGATTTAGCAATAGATGCTTTTATGGCTATGCCTGATCACGAAAGCATTTTTCCTGCCGTTATTGTGGTGCAGGAGATTTTTGGCGTAAATGAACATATTAGAGATGTAACTTGTCGGATTGCTAAAGAAGGTTTTGTGGCGATCGCCCCCAGTTTTTATCAACGTCAAATTGCTGGTTTTGAAACTGGTTATACTACATCAGATATTGAAAGAGGCAGACATTACAAAAATAATACCAAAGCAAAAGAATTATTAACAGATTTAGATAGTACAATCGATTACTTATATAGTTTACCAACGGTCAAAAAAACGGGGGTAGGGGCTATCGGTTTTTGTTTTGGCGGTCACATTACCTATTTAGGTGCTACCCTTGATAGAATTAAGGCTACAGCCTCTTTTTATGGTGCTGGAATTACGAATTGGTGTCCGGGTGAAGACTATTTTACTGTTGATTTAACCAAAGATATTAAAGGAATAATTTATTGTTTTTTTGGCGATCAAGATCAAAGTATTCCCATGGCACAAATTGAGCAAATTAAACAAGAATTAACAAAATGTAACATTTCTCATGAAATATTTTGTTATCAAAATGCAGATCATGGTTTCTTTTGCGATCGCCGAGGTAGTTATAATTTAGAAGCGGCTAGTTTAGCTTGGTTAGAAGTGTTAAAATTATTCAAAAATAATCTTGTGTAGGGAATAATAAACAGTGAAAATAACTTGTATTAGGGGATCATATATGTAACAATCACTGTAATTATAAAAAATAATAAAATTATTATGAAAATTTTGTTTGTTGCTACGGAAGTCGCCCCAGTAGCTAAGGTGGGAGGCATGGGAGATGTAGTAGGTGCATTGCCAAAAATACTACGCAAATTAGGCCATGATGTTCGCATTTTTATGCCTTATTACGGATTTGTGGCAGATAAAATAGAAGTACCCAAAAAGCCTATTTGGTCGGGAAATGCCATGTTTCAAAAATTTTCTGTCTATGAAACTTTACTTCCTGATAGTGATGTGCCGCTTTATTTATTTGGACATCCTGCTTTTTCTGCACGGAAAATTTATGGGGGGGATGATGAATCTTGGCGTTTTACTTTCTTCTCTAATGGTGCGGCTGAATTTAGTTGGAATTTTTGGAAACCTGAAATTATTCACTGTCATGATTGGCATACGGCGATGATTCCTGTTTGGATGCACTCTTCAGCCGATATTAATACAGTTTTTACTATTCATAATTTAGCATATCAAGGGCCTGGTCGTAATTTATTAGAGCAAATTACTTGGTGTCCAGATTATATGCAGGGTGATAATGCCATGGCGGCTGCTTTACAATTTGCTAATATTGTTAATACTGTTTCGCCTACTTATGCCCATCAAATTCAGACGGCTGAATATGGTGAAAAATTAGAAGGTTTATTATCTTGGATTAGTGGTAAATTGCGAGGTATTGTTAATGGTATTGATACGGATAATTATGATCCTAGTAAAGATAAATTTATTTATGAAACCTTTACTACAGAAAGTTTAAATAAGAGAATTATTAATAAAATTAAGTTACAGGAAGAGTCTGGTTTAGAGGTAAATCGTGGTGCTTTTTTAATCGGGATGGTGACGAGATTAGTCGAGCAAAAAGGCATTGATTTAATGTTACAAATTATTGATCGTTTTCTGGCTTATACTACTGCACAATTAATAATTTTAGGAACTGGCGATCGCCATTATGAAACTCAATTATGGGAGGTATCATCTCGTTATAGAGGTAGAATTTCTGTACAGTTATTACATAATGAAGCCTTATCAAGAAGGGTTTATGGTGGTATTGATGCCTTTTTAATGCCCTCTCGTTTTGAACCTTGTGGTATCAGTCAATTATTGGCGATGCGTTATGGTGCAATCCCCATTGTTAGACGTACTGGGGGTTTAGTTGATACAGTAGAATTTTTCGATCCTACTAATCATACTGGCACAGGTTACGCTTTTGATCGTTATGAGCCTTTAGATTTATATACTTGTATGATTCGTGCTTATGAAGGTTTTCGCTTTAAAGAGGAGTGGGAAAAGCTTCAACAACGGGCAATGAAACAAGATTTTAGTTGGTATAAATCGGCGATCGAATATATCAAAATGTATCGAGAAGTAAATGGGGAATCACCTAATTTAACAGATTCTGAAGAAAAGCTATTAATTTCTTTTGGTGTTGATATTAAAGAATAATTTAAGTTGCTATAGCCAAAAATGGTGATTGAGATTAGATTGCCATTAATCCTTTAAAAAAAATTAACCAAATTTGATCCCCCTAACCCCTTTTTTAGGGGGAATAAGATCAGGTTTAATCTTGTGAAGGATTTATTTCAATTAACTCTAATTCTTTAATTAATTTCACTGTTTCTACACTGACAGTTACTATTTTTTTTATTAAACTAACGATATACATCTCATTTTCTAATTGATTGAGATCGTTAACAATACCGCTACGTTTATCGGTTTTTATTTGATATTGATCAATAATCCAATTTAAAGCACTTTTATTACCTAGTTTATATTCCCAAGTTTCGGCTGGAATGCCTGTTAATGTTAAGTAATCATTATAAATAAGTTGGGTTTTATCTTTACTTAATTTCATTTTTTTTACTCGCAAGTCAACGGGAATATCTGGATTTTCGATCATTTGTAAACGATATTCTGGCTGTTGTTCATAATTGACATGAATTTTAGCTAAACTCTCGCCAATTTTACTAATTTCTTTAAATAAAGAGTACCCACCCCAACCCCAGGGCTGTTTCATTCTCAAAAAAAGGAGAAAGAATAGTATTTTAGAGAAGTTTAAGTACAAAAAGACATTATCCGGGTTAGATTATGACTTAAAA
>CAZWLZ010000055.1:0-14480 GCA_964634505.1 uncultured bacterium
TAGTATATGACTATGAATGCTTTAACTGTAAATTTGAAATAATTAATAGAAATGACTGATGATCAGTTTTTTCAGCTATGTCAAAACAACCGTGAATTGAGATTTGAAAGAAATGCAAATGGAGATTTAATAATTATGCCACCAACGGGAGGAGAAACGGGAAATCGTAATGGTAGACTAAATCAACAATTATTTAATTGGACTGATGCTGATGGTACTGGCATCGCTTTTGATTCTTCCACTTGTTTTAAATTACCAAATGGTGCAGATCGTTCTCCTGATGCTTCTTGGATCAAGTTAGAAAGATGGAATGCTTTAACTGATGAAGAAAAACAAAAGTTTCCTCCCATTTGTCCTGATTTTGTAATTGAGTTACTTTCTCCTAGTGATAGTTTAAAAACTACACAAGAAAAAATGAAGGAATATATAGATAATGGTGTGGGTTTGGGTATATTAATTAATCGGAAATCTCGTCAAGTTGAAATTTATAGATCAGAAAAAGAGGTTGAAGTTTTGGAATCTCCTGCTACTGTTTCGGGGGAAAATGTTTTAAAGGGTTTTGTGTTAAATTTGGGGATGATTTGGTAAAATTATCTATCTAAACTTGAACTAATGGCTGATTCTTTATAGATGAACGAGGTTGAATTGTTGTGTTATGTATTACGTCAACCAGAATAGTTATATCACAATTGAGATGATAATCCAGACCAAAAAGAAATATGTTGGTTATATCTCACTCCATATTCTCGACAAGTTTGCTCCACGATTTTAGATAATTCAGGATAGTTAATATGGCAAATATGGGGAAATAAATGATGCTCAATTTGGAAATTTAATCCACCCAGTAGCCATGTCATCCAATGGTTATGGCGATCGCCTTTTTTTGCCAGTGATCAGATAATGAATCACCCCGATGTATAACTCCTAGTTATACATAAAAAAGTAATTGATAAGATTTTTGAATAAATAATAGGAGAGAAAATGATAAAAGAAAAATATAAACAATTGTGCTTATTCCTCCAATGTGGCAGTATAAGAACATTAACTATACACAGTCGTTGCCAGCAATTAAAATAAACCACAGTGTAAAAAGACAAAAAGAAGAATGAAGTATAAAAACATAAGAGAAGAAGAACTAAAAAATAAAGTTGGTGCAGACTGGTTTAAGCAATTTGACACAACCGAAATTTTAGGAAATATTGACTTTACTGTTTTTCCAAAAAATGACAGTTTATTTGGACGGACACCACTTTTATGGGCAGAAGCTAAAACAGGGAATTTTGACGTTTCGACTATGTTTGTGCAACTCATTCTAACTATCGGTAAAGCACGAACGTTTGACAAAACATTGCCTCCTGCTTTTTTGGGTGCTTTTAACTTCAAAAAAATTGCTTTTGTTGAGTACAGTAATGTACAAGATATTTTTTATCTCAACGATTTTAACTGGAATGTAACGCCAAGCAACCACAAAACAAAAGAGTTTGGACTCATCAAAGAACGTATTGAAAGTACGCTCAACCAAAATACATATATTTTTGATTTTGAAAAAGACGATAAAGAACTAAGAATATTTATCAAAGACAATATAGCCAATGCCACAACAACAAGTAAAATTAAGATTGATAAAAATAATTTTATTCCTATTTATTTAAGATGGGTCGAAACGGTAAAACCTATCATTGATGTAAATTGGGAAGAACTCAAAAAAGCCAATATTTTGGACAGCGATTTTTATTTGGCTGACCTTTTTGTGGACGATAATGACACCCAAAACATAGAAGATGACAAGACGATACGAGATAATTTGTTTGTCGTTTTTCATAATCAAGGTTATAAAATAGCCAAAGAAAACCTCAAACTAATGTTTGATGCTACCATAAACATTAAAGACAAAGATATTTATTCCCAATTTTGGAAACTCTACAAACGACCACCCCTAAAAGAGTTTCAAGATTATATCATCGAACGCAGAGATTTACTTACGCCCCAAGACATTAGAGAACGAAAAGGTGCTTTTTTTACGCCCCGAATTTGGGTAGAGCTTTCACAAAAATATCTTACCGATTATCTAGGCGAAAACTGGCAAGACGACTATACTATTTGGGATTGTGCGGCTGGAACAGGAAATCTTTTGGCAGGACTGACCAACAAATACAACATTTACGCAAGTACATTAGATCAAGCTGATGTGAACGTAATGCACGAGCGTATAGAACACGGAGCAAATTTATTAAAAAGTCACGTTTTTCAATTTGATTTTTTGAATGATGATTTTACTAAACTCCCCCAAAGTTTGCAAGAAATTATAAACGATGAAGAAAAACGTAAAAAGCTTGTAATTTACATTAATCCGCCTTATGCAGAACATGGTAATAATGCAAATAAACAAGCTAAATCAGGCGTTAACTTGTCCAGAATCCATGATAAATATCATTCTCAATTATCTGGTGCCAATCGTGAATTATTTGCTCAATTTTTAATCAGAATATACAATGAAATACAAAATTGTATTATTGGGGAATTTTCTAAATTAAAAACTCTTTCAGGTTCTCATTTTTCAAGCTTTAGAATAAATTTCCATGCAAAACTTGAAAAAATGTTCATTGTTCCAGCAAAAACATTTGATAATGTCAAAGGTGAATTCCCTATTGGTTTTAAAATTTGGAACACAAATAGAAAAGATATTTTTAGAGAGGTTGAAGCTGATATTTTTAATATAAATGAAAACTTCATAGGAACTAAATTTTTCTATTCATATGATGATTCAGAGTATTACAGCAAGTTTGTAAACTCTATAAAATTAAAAAGTGGTTTTGAATTAGGCTGGTTACAAGGAGTTACTCGAAATGATTTTCAAACTCAAAATGGGATAGAAATCCGTAATAAAAAAGAACAATATGAATATCCAAGGGGAATGTTTATATATGCAGAAAATCTAATTTATAGTACTGTTTGTTATTCCATTCGTAAAGCAATTCCAGCCACTTGGCTCAATGACAGAGACCAATTTTTATATCCAAACGATGGCTGGCAAACTGATACCGAATTTCAAAATGATTGTTTGACTTTTACACTTTTCAGTAATAATATTTCATCAAGTTTTGGCACAAACCACTGGATTCCCTTTACCGAGCAAGAAGTAAATGCACAAAATAAATTTGAAAGTCATTTTATGACTGATTTTATCAATGGAAAAATCAAAGTAGAAGAAGAAACGGTTTTATTTGGTTCGGCAAGTTCACCAAATCAAAAAAAGGAATTTTCAGTAGAAGCAAAGGCAGTTTTTGTAGCTGGAAGAGAACTTTGGAAGTACTATCACAAACAGCCAAATGTAAACGTAAATGCCAGTCTGTATGACATTAGAGAATATTTTCAAGGCAGAAATGAAAAAGGTAGAATGAACTCAAAAAGCAATGACGCACACTATATGCAGTTAATAGGCGAACTCAGAAACCAACTTAACTTTTTAGCCGACAAAATCAAACCGAAAATATACGAATACGAATTTTTAAAAGAATAATAACTGCTGCCAGTGAACTCAACGTTTACAGTGCGATCGCATTTTGGGAGATAGCAAAGGGGGCGATCGCCAGAATATCTTGACGTTTTTCCTGTAATAATTCAATCAATTTCATTTAAATAGGACTTACGCAAAAGAACAAACTGTAGGGGTAATTCATGAATTACCCCTAAGGTAAAATGCTTCTTAATAATGTAGATTGTTCTACAATTTCGATCATTTTTAAGGGATTAAAAGGTTTTGTTACATAAGAAGTTGCCCCTAATTTCTTGGCTTTATTGCGATGTAAATCACTGTCACGAGAGGTAAGAATTATAAAAGGTAAATGTTGCCATTTAGCAGAATTACGCACTAACTGTAACACTTTAAAACCGTCATATTTAGGCATTTCTAAATCACAAATTGCTAAATTAAATTTTTGTTTTGTTATTTCTAATAAATTCCATGCTTCTTTGCCGTCTTTACATTGAACTACTTGATAACCAACTTGAGTTAAAAGGCGATCGAGTGTGCGTCTAACGGCGATCGAATCATCAATAACCAGAATAGAAAGTTGATTTAATATTTCATTATTATTTATTTTTGTATCTTCTTGAATAGTATCTGAAGATTTTAGAAACAGATTTTTAATATAATCTGGTATAATAATGGGGACAACTTCACCATTTCCTAAAACAGTACAACCTGAGATATAAGCTGGTACAGGTACAGTCTGATCAAATGGTTTAGTCACTAATTCTTTTTCGTCAAGAATTTCATCGACTGCTAAAAATATATTTTCGTTACCAATTTTTAAAAGTAAACCGATATTAGGAATTGATTTTTCTGGTGTATAAGAGAAAATTTGAGAAGAATTATAAGGTAATATTTTATAAAGAGAATAAATAGAAATTAATTGATCATCCCATAATATTTGATCATTATTAATTTGGTGATCAGAAAAACGGGCAATTCGTAAAATGTAATCGGAAGGAATTGCTAAAATTTGTTGTTGACAACGAATTAATAATAAAGGAATAATATTTAAACCTAGCGGAATGGTTAAAGTAAATTGTGTGCCTTTACCTGCTTGAGTTTTAACTTTAATTGTGCCTCTTAATTTTTCAATTTCGGCTTTAACAATATCCATCCCCATGCCTCTACCTGATAAATCGGTAACTTTGGTGGCAGTAGAAAAACCGGGCGAGAAAATTAAATCTAAAATTTGTTCTTGGGTTAATTTATTTCTTGGTATATTAGCTGGAATTAATTTTAAGGAAACTCCTTTTTGATAAACCTTATCTATATCAATACCCTGCCCATCATCTGTTATTTGAATTATGACATTATTGGTTTTTAATTTTGCTTCTAATTTAATTTGACTTTCTCTCGTTTTTCCTGCTTTTTTTCGATCTTTAAAAGATTCAATTCCATGATCAAAAGCATTCCTAATGATATGATTAAAAGGTGTTCTGAGGGTTTCAATAATTGTTTGATCGATTAATGTTTGTTTCCCTTCGATGATTAATTCTACTGATTTATGGTGTTGTTTATTTAATTTTTCAATCGGACTAAAAAAACTACCTGCTAAATTAATAAATGGTATTAATCTAATTTGTGTAATATCTTTATCTAAGTAGTCTAAGGATTCTCTCATCCCTATTAAGGTTTCTTGAAATTCCCTATTTAAGACATCTACGTCTTCTCTGATTTCTCTTACTTGTACAATTAATTCTGTTATGTTTTGTAGTACGCTATGAACTTGATTGTATTCATCAAATTCTAGGGTATCAAATTCTGTTAAATATTCTGGTTGGAATAAATTTTGAAATTGGTTAATTTCTTTTTTTTCTTGATTTTTATCGTTGCTGTCAACTGTTAAATGATCATAAATTGTTTCTATTTGTTCTTTTAAGGGAATTAGAGATTTTGTTCTTTTTTTCAGATTACTACTTGCTTGTTTGAATTGATTTTCATGAATTTTTAATCTTTCATAATAAATTAATAATTCTCCTAAGTTATCACTCATTTGAATAATTTTATCAACAGGTATTCTTAAATTGGTAGTTTTAATTTGTTTTTCTACAATTTTTTTGTCTGTTATTTTGTTCTTTTTTTCTTGAGGTAATAATTGCTTAAATTTTTCACTTAGTTTAGGGGTTTTTATTGATTGCTCTAAAAATTGATTTCTTAAATGTCTTAGTTCAAATATTGCTAAAGAGGTTAAGTTGATTATATCTATTTGATTAGAATTTCTTAAGTAAGTAAGTTGTGATGCAAATTTTTCTAACCAAAGACAGTTTAAGGCTTGTCCTAAAAGATTACATTCTTCTTGTAAAATGTTTAAGGATTCGTTTAAATAAATAGATTTTTGCTCTTGACTTTCTTCAGTGTTTAGCATTTCTTCAACTCTTTCGATACAAGCCTCTAAATCAGTATTAAGAGCAGTTTTGATAAAATCATCATTAGCAAAACCGATTTCTACTGAATCAACGGGATTACTTGCTGTAGTTAAAAATTCAGCTAAAGCATCTATTAATTCTTGGGTTGACTTATGATCAATTTCGGTGTTATGTATTTCGGCTTCTACTAAATTTTCTACTTCTTCGATGGATACTACTAATAATTGTATGGCGGTTTCTTTATCTGTAATTCTATTTTGCTCTAAGGCTTCAAAAATATCTTCAATTTTATGGGCTAATTGGCTTAAAATAGGCATTTGAGCCATTCCTGCACCGCCTTTAATGGAATGGGCTGCCCTTCCTAATTCTTTAAAAATATTTTCTAATTCTTTTTTTTGAGTTTTAGTAGAAGATTTTGTTAAATTTGTTTTTAAATCTGCTATGCCTTGAGTTAACATTTTTAAGTATTCTGGGGCATCTTCATCTAAAAAACAATTACGGGCTTCGATGGCGATCGCCTCTAAACTAGCAGTATCTAACATATTTTTTATATTAGTTTAATATTTTGGTTTATCAATTAGAATTTTAAAAATTGATATATATAAAAGGAAACAAGTTGAGTAGGGCATAATTTTTATTTATATTCCCCCTTGATAAGGGGGTTAGGGGGATCGATGATTAATAATCAAACTTGAAAACGTCCAGCTGATTGTTGTAAGTTATTCGCTACCTTAACTAAATTTTGTAAAGATTCAGAAACTATTTTAGATTCAGTGGCTGTTTTTTTAGTAACAAGACTAACTTCTTGCATTTTGTTAGTAACTTTTTGGGAAGTTAATTTTTGTGTTACTGTACTTTGAGAAATTACCTCTAATACTCCATCAATTTCTTGAGAAATTTTAGCTAAATTTTGTAAGGTTTCTTTGGTTTTTTTAACTAATTTAGTATTGGTAACAACTTGGGTAGTACTTTTTTCCATCATTTTCATCATGTCTGATGTTTCTTCTTGAATACTAATTACTAATTGTTCAATTTCCTCCGCACTTACCGAAACTTGTTCAGCAAGTCGGCGCACTTCATCAGCTACCACACGAAAACCTTGACCATTTTCTCCCGCCCTTGCCGCCTCAATGGAAGCATTAAAAGCCAATAAATTAGTTTTTTCAGAAATATTAGCAATGATACTAACGATTTTAGAAATTTCTTGAGAAGAATCAGCTAAACGTTTCGCTTTTTTAGAGGTATCAGCTACACTATTACGAACTTCATAAATACTATTAACAGTTTCGTCCATAGTTTTTTCCCCTTGTTGTGCCACTAAACAAGATTCTCTAGCAATATTTGACGCATTTTGGGCAGATTCGCTAATCATTTCGATCGCCTCAGCAATTTCTTTAACCGAAACACTTACTACTTGAATAGTTTGATCTTGTAGGGTGGCATTTTGAGAAAATTCATCAACTGATTTCCCATTATTTAAAGCTGATTCATGGACTTCATTACCAGCTACAACTACCTGTTTAACTAAACCTTGCAAACTTCTAATAGTTGAGTTAAAAGCATCAGCGATACTGCCAACTTCCCCCGATACCACCTGTGCTTGAACACTTAAATTTCCTTTACTAGCCGCTTCTATATCCAATAACAAACTAACTACATTTTCTTGTAATTCATCTCGTTGCTTTTTCTCTTCTGCCGCATCATTTTGACGTTTACGAGCAATATCTTCGATCGCCTGAGTATAGGCTTCTATTCTTTCAGCCATTTCATTAAATGTTTTAGCTAATTGCCCTACCTCGTCTTTAGATGTCACTTCAGCCCTAACTTTCAAATCACCTGCCCCAATTTTTTGAGCTGATTGTTGTAAACGTTTGATGGGATTGGTTAAAGCTTTGCCCAAAATATAAGCTAACAATACCGCTAAAATTAAAATAATTACACCGACAATAGATTGTAATCGTAAACTATCAATTAAAAGTTGATTCAAATTAGCTTCTGGTGTACCTCTGACAATAAAAGCGGTGGGATTACCTTCATTATCAGGTAAATCTTTAATGGCGATCGTAAACCATTGATTGCCTATTTTTTGTCTATTAACTAAGTCACCTCCCATCCCTAACTCTGCTTTGTGTAATAAATCAACATCAGGTAAAGGAATATTTTTTTTAAAATCTCCCTCTTTTGTTTTTAATAAAGAAGTAACATTAACAAATTTATCATCTTTATAAAGATAAACTGCACCATAACCTCCGCCTACTGCATCAATAGTTTTCTTTAACGAAAGAGTCTTACCATTAACAACTTCCCCTGCGATTAATAAACCAATCATCTTTTTGGTATTAGGATCAACAATAGGATTTATAATCAGATTCATTAAAACATTTTCTTCTTTAAGAGGAGAATTTAAAGGAGGTTTTTCCTGCTCAATTTCACTGCGAGGAATGATGGCATTGGTTTTAACAGATCGAGGAAAACTAAGCACATCTTCCACTAAATTATTAGGATTAAAAACCTCTCCAGTACGATCTTGATTCGCATTAACAATAATTTTATTATCAAGCCCAACAATCGTAGCGTATTCAATTTGTTTTAAAGAAACATCATCTATTAATATTTTTTTTACCTTTGTTTTCAGATTTGGATCAATTTTTAGGGTATTGCGATAATCTTTAACCAGTTTAATAATATCTGAATTATCCTTTAACCCTTTAAAATTGGTTTCAATTTCAGAAAGACGAAAATCATAATTAATTACTGAAGTGGTTAATTCTGATACTGCTTGATTTTCTAACTGATTTCTTCCCAAATTAATAGTAATAAATCGTCCAGCTAAAATTACCCCTAACATCGAAATTAAACTACTCATTAGTAAAGCGATAAATTGTTTTATGCCGATGGGAAAATTATTTATTTTAGGAATAATATTGGTGATTTTTTTTGTATTTTCTAAAACGTTAGATAAACTATTGCTATCTTCTTTTTTTTCGTCTAACGGTAAATCATAATCCTCTGAAAAATTTTTTTTAAGATTCTCAATCGCTTTTTTAGCACTATCGGCAAAAACTCCATCATCATCTTGATCAATAATTTCTTGATAAGTGGCGATCGCCTGATAATAATGTTTTTCTTGTTCTAAAGCACTTGCTAAATTAAGTTTTGTCACCAAATCTAAGGGATTTTCTTCAACTGCCCGTTGTATTGTATAAATATTTTCAGAAAATTTATCTGAATTTAGTTCACTTTTTGCTTCAGTCATAGTCACTTCTGTTCTAACTTAATTGATAATAAATAAATGTCACCCTGATGAAATTTTGATGAATTTTGAATTAAATACTGCTATCTAAATAATCGTAAATAGCATTCAAATCAATCACATTAAAATCTTGATCTTTAATTCGTAATTTTTCCTTGATATAAATACTGTCACTTTTCAATTTATTAACTGGTATATCGTTTTCTAATTCAGAAAAATTAATAATTTCTTTGATTTTTTGCACAACTAAAGCAAATTGTTTATCACCATACTTAGTTAAAAAAATAGTCAACTTAGAGGGTTTTTGATAATTTTTATCTAGTTTTTGTCCCATTAACGAATAAATATCTAATAACCAAATTAATTTCCCCCTTTGATTAATAACCCCCAATAAACTAGGTTTTACTCCCGGTATAGGACAAATTTCCTTAACTTTAATACTAATCACTTGGGTGACTATTTCTAAAGGAATGGCGATCAGCTTCGCTGGCACGTTCGTGATCGCCATTTGTGCCTGTAACTGTGCTACAAAATAATCCATAATAATTTTAATAATTCAGTCATTTATCTCGATCTTTATCCTTATAAATAATCTTTTACCACACTCATAAAATCTGAAGGACTATAAGGCTTAGTAATATAAGCATTACCCCCTTGACGTAAAGCCCAAAATTTATCAAAATCTTGATCTTTCGTACTACAGAAAATAATAGGCACAGTTTTAAACTCTAAATCTTTACGAATATGACGACAAACATCTAAACCACTCATATCAGGCATCACAATATCCATCAAAATTACATCGGGTTGCCCATTAGCATTTAACCAATCTAAAGCCCATTGACCATTATTAGCTAAAATAATTTCAACCCCAAAACTCTTTAATAATCCTGAAATCAATATTTGTTGTGATTTAGAATCATCTACCACTAAAACTTTTTTCATTTTGTTCCTAAATTTAGATTAATCTCTGACTGAAATATTATTATGAATAGATTGAACCAATTCTTGAGGATTAAAAGGCTTACAAATATAACCCACAGCCCCTACCATTTTAGCTTTAACCCGATCTAAACCCCCATCTCTTCCCGTCAACATAATAATAGGAATATCTTTTAATAAAGCCGATTGACGCATCATATAAGCCAACTTATAACCATCAATTTCAGGCATATTAATATCCATTAAAATTAAATCTGGTTTTTGACGTACAAAAGTAGTCATGGCTTTAGCAGGTTCAGTAATACTCATCACCTCAAACCCCCCTGCTTGTAAAGTCATCTTGATAATTCTCTGAATAGCTTGACTATCATCAATACAAGCAATCAAAGGAAGATTTTGTTTCTCTAATTGCTCATAAGGAAGCATTTTCATACCCCCCGATAAAACTCCTAAATCAAATACTTTTGCCAACTCTAAAGTACTTTTATTAGTTAAAGTTGAGATAGTATAAACAGTACAATGATCTTCAAAATAAGTAGTTAAATTCTCTAATTCTTTTTTCCAATGACTATTTAATTGAGAAGAACTATTTATTTTAGATTGATCTTTAAGAATAGGGCGTACAAAAGGAGAGTTAACATTTGATCGTAATTGTAGCCAATCTCGCACCTCAGTTTTAATTGGTAAAACAAGAGATTTTAAATTCAGAGAGACTAATAAAGGATTTAATTCTAATGTTTTAGTGAATTGCAAAGCCGCTCTAGGTAATGCTAAACATAGTAATAAAGCCTCTTGGGTTATTTTCTCTAAAATTTGTTTGGCCGTCAATAAATCAATATATCCGTTTTGCCACTGTTGAGTAATAAATTTATAATCACATTCCAAATCTTTAGGAATATAGAAGTTATTATTTTTAGGAAAGTAATGAGATAAAATATAAGAAAGTCTTTCTCTTTTTCCCTTTAAACTCGAAGCAAAATAAATTTTCCCCTTCCCTAAATAGAGTCTCCATTGTACTGATTGATCATTAGGGTCTTGAATAGTTAAAGTCCCCGTTACAGCCTTTTTTAAAACATCTTGCAATACTTTATAAGGTATGGCAACAATTTCCTTCGTACTATGGGTAATTTCTTTTTTTTTTACGGCAACATTCATAAGAATTTCTTTAATTAATCTAAACTATTCAATTGGGTTAATACTTTTTGTTTTAATTCTTCGGGGATGGCTATATAACCTAAAGTTGAAGCACTTTGACTTCCTTCGGTTAAACTCCATCGCACAAAATCCTTAAGTATGTCAGATTTAGTAGCATCTGGATAATTTTCATAAACCAATAACCAAGTTAAACCTACGATAGGATAGGCTTGTGCTGTATCAGGATCGGGTACAACAAGAGCAAAATCTTCAGGAATCGCTATATTAACAAAAGCCTGTGCGGCACTTTCTGGACTTGGTTTAATAAAATTTCCTGTTTTATTTTGGATTACTGCCTTTTGTAATTGGTTATCTTTAGCGTAGGAATATTCGATATATCCGATCGCCCCTTGAGTTTGTAAAATTTGTGCTGTAACCCCTTCATTACCGTTACCTCCTATGCCAATACCCCAATCGACTTTTTTCCCTGAACCTTTATCCCAATTAGGACAAGCACTTTTAAGATGATTCGTAAAAATAAATGTAGTACCACTACCATCAGAACGATATACAAAGATAAGAGGTATATTAGGCAATCTGACATTAGGATTATCTTTAGCTATTTTGGGGTCATTCCAACTGGTAATTTTTCCTGAAACAATATCACAATAAACTTCTCTGGAAAGTTTAATATCATCTGAGCCTTCAAAATTAGATAAATTATAAGCAAAAACCACTAAACCTCCAGTCATAGGAAATTGCATAGGAATGCCTCTAGTCGGAGAAAGTAATTTTTTCTCTTCCATTTTTAATGGTGCATCAGTCGCCCCAAAATCGACTTTTTCGGTTACAAAACTTGTTACTCCTGCACCACTTCCTACCGAATCATAACTAATTTTTAAGTTTTCTAACTCTTTACTATTAATATATTCTTTAATCCAAAGCTGATATAGTGGAGCTGGAAAAGTTGCTCCTGCACCTTTTAAGGTAACTAATTCATTTTTATCAATTTTTTCTATTCCAGAATCTGCTTTGGAATCAACACAACCGTTTAAGGTAAAAATTAACAGAAAACTCAAATATAACCTTAAATTGATCTTCTTGGAGAATTGAAATATTCTAAGAAACAGCATAATAATAATTTGTTTAGAACATAAAAAAAACTATTGCTCTTATAAATTACAATTCTTTGTTTAAGATTTAGTAAAGATTTGATTATCAAAAAGATAAGTTAATTTTCAAACTCTATCATAGATGGCGATCGCCACTTCTAAGCTGTCTAAATTCCTTAAGTGTAAGAAATTTTTTTTACTGTAATTTTTCCAGAGGAATTGGTAAAGGTTTTCCTCTAATCGTATCTGTTTGAGGGGATTTAGCTTCTTTTGGGGTGGTCAGTAATGCTAATATATCATCGGGAATAATATTTTGCTCACCATGTTTTGATAAGTGAAGCAAAATTGCCAGACAATATAAAAAAAACCTGCAGAAGAGATCAAACTAATTAACTTTTTTTAAGTCTATCTTGAAAATGTTAAAAAATCTTAAAATCGATAGGCGGTAGGCGATCGCTACTTAAAAATAGCAATTATCAAAAGTTAATTTCAAGATATGATCACAAAAGACTTAAATTTGATCTAAACTAAATCAATTTAAAAAATTAATTATTAAAATCAGTTAAAAATTATCAATTGTATGTATATTGTTCAAATTGCTTCAGAATGCGCCCCCGTAATTAAAGCAGGAGGTTTAGGGGATGTAGTTTACGGTTTAAGTAAAGAAATAGAATATCGAGGAAATACTGTCGAGATAATCTTACCTATGTATGATTGTATGCGTTACGATCATATTTGGGGATTACACGTTGCTTATCAAGATTTATTTGTGCCTTGGTATGAAGGGAAAGTACATTGTACCGTTTTTTGTGGTTGGGTATATGGCAGATTATGCTTTTTTATCGAACCTCATTCTGAAGATAAATTTTTTAATCGTGGTTGTTATTATGGTTGTCACGATGATTACATGAGATTTACTTTTTTTAGTAAAGCAGCTATCGAATTTCTTTATATTACTAATAAACGCCCTGATGTGATTCACTGTCACGATTGGCAAACGGGCTTAGTTCCTGTATTACTTTATGAAGTATAAAAATGGCACGGGATGGGAAATCAAAGAGTTTGTTACACTATCCATAATTTTAAACATCAGGGTATTGGGGGTAATGATATTTTATGGGCAAGTGGCTTAAATAATGAGGCATACTATTATAGTTATGAGCGTTTGAGAGATAATTTTAATCCTTTTGCTCTTAATTTAATGAAGGGAGGCATTGTTTATTCAAATCATATTAATACGGTATCGCCTCATCATGCTTGGGAAGCTAGATATACAGATATTAGTTATGGTTTAGGGCATACTTTAGATTTACATAATTATAAATTTAGTGGTATTCTCAATGGTATTGATAATCAAGTATGGAATCCTGAGATTGATTCTTTGTTACCTTATAAATATAATGAAAAAGATTTAAAAGGTAAAGATAAAAATAAAACAGCCTTACGAAATCGTCTCTTATTAAGGGATTCTCAAAAACCCATTGTTGCTTTTATTGGTCGTTTAGATGACCAAAAAGGAGTTGAATTAGTTCATCATGCTCTTTATTATTCTATACATCATAATGCTCAATTTGTCTTATTAGGATCGGCTACAGAAAAAGGCATTGATAATTGGTTTAAACATGAAAAGGCTTTTCTCAATGATAATCCAGACTGTCATTTAGAGTTAGGTTTTAATGAAGAATTAGCTCATTTAATTTATGCAGGTGCGGATATAATTGTTGTGCCTAGTAATTTTGAGCCTTGTGGTTTAACTCAAATGATTGGACTAAAATATGGTACAGTGCCTGTGGTAAGGGGTGTAGGAGGCTTAATTAATACGGTATTTGATAAGGATTATGATCAATATCATTCTAAGGAAGAAAGAAATGGTTTTGTTTTTTATGAAACTGATAATTTAGCTTTAGAATCGGCTTTAGAAAGGGCGATCGCCTTATGGCATTTTTATCCAGAAGAGTTTAAAAAGTTACAGTTACAAGGCATGAAATATGATTATTCTTGGAAAAATCCCGCTCAAGAATATCTCAATATTTATAATTATATCCGTTGTTGGTAATTGTCTAACCCCCCAACCCCCCTTGAAAAGCAGGGCTGTTTCATTCTACAGAAAAAGCAATTATAGGGTGATAGGGTGATAG
>CAZWLZ010000056.1:0-14364 GCA_964634505.1 uncultured bacterium
CTATTTTGCAACAACTCTATTGATTATGATAGACAGGTTTATTTTAATTTAACTGATCATAACAGGCAGAATACTTGTTCCACAAAAATGGTAAAATCCCTTTTTTTATGGCAAAATCAAAATTCCTAATAGGAGACATTAACTAGAGTTAATTATTGATTAATATATATGTTAACTTTGAAGATAACACTGTAGTTAATTATTAATATTTCATATGCTAGGAAATTTTCAAAAAAGTCAATTACGCATTGAAGTTAAAGCATCTCAAAAAGTTTTACACGATAGTTTTTTAGATACATCTCAACTTAATCAGTGGTTTTGTTTGGGTAAATTAGATAAAAATTTGCCCTCTCGTTTGGAATCAGGATTAAGTTTTTCTAATTGGATTTTGGGAATAGAAATTGAGAATAAGGTAGAAATTGTTAATGATAATTGTCTGCGATTATTACTCAGTAAAGCTATTGATGGTTATCAAGAATGGTATTGGGGAGATGGTTGGGTGCAATCTCGTCTTTATGGTGTGTCTATTTTGCCTTTAAATTTAGGGCAAACCTTAAATTTGCTTAGTCTGCGTAATTTTATTCAAAAAAAATCAACTTAATATTTCTATTCTTAAATCAAAAATGATTGAATCAACTTCTTTTCCTAATTATACTAGCCATGAATTTGAACTAATTGCCCTTAATCGTTTTCGTTCAAATATTGACTTTATTCCCTTAGAATGTAAGATATTTCGTGAGCCTTGGGATTCTTCAACTGTAGTTTGTTTCGATTTTGAAAAATGTCCTTTATTTTTAGAGATAGTTAAAGGGAAATCAGATTTATTATTAGAATTTGTTGAAAGATTTGCTCTAGCAAAAACAATTATCTTTAGAATTGGTAGTCAAATTAAAGGATGGCGATCTTTAACTTACTCTAATCATTGAATTTTGGCAACAATTGCTTTTTTAGTGAACTTGCTAGTGTTATATTTACCCTAATAAGTCATTAATTGTATATTATTTAAAAATACTCTTTATCAGAATAAACTCTATGAATAGCTTTGTTTTAATGGCAACCATTATCCAAAATCCTCAATTACGATTTACTAAAGAAAGTGAATTGGCGATCGCCGAAATGATGGTAGAATTTGATAATCTGTCTCCGAATAATCCCTCTTCAACTCTTAAAGTCATTGGTTGGGGTAGCATTGCCCAAGAAGTCAATGAAAAGTATAAAGAAGGTGATAAAGTTATCATTTCAGGACGTTTAAAAATGGATACCATTGAGAGACAAGAAGGTTTTAAGGAAAAAAGAGCAGAATTAACTATTTCTAGTATTTATCCTGTTAATTCAAACTCTGATCATAAATCCCCTAGTAATGCAATTCCTTTCAATTCTAGCTCTTCTTCTGCTATTGATGATATTGACGCCAATGAGCATCAATCAGGAGATGCTAATGAAGATGATATTCCTTTTTAAATAAAATTCAGTAAAAATATTAGATGCAATATTTTTCTTTATATTCCCCTTCCCACCTAAAGAGGTTAAGGGGTTTTACTTGATATTTTCTGCCAAATTTTAATTAATAATTCTTCTAACCAAAGAATAATTTTATCTAACCACTCTAAAATAATCTCTAAAAAGTGTTTTTCATAACCCAAATTTATTGCTTTTATCTCTAGGTAATTAGGTTGATATTTTAATTTTTCCTCTACAACATTAGACTTATTTTTAGCCTTATTTATAACATTTGAATTGATAACTTTTTTTAAATTTTTATTTTCAATTACTGTCTTATTTTCTATTAATTTATTCTTAGATAATTTTTGATTATTACTATTAGATTTAACTGTAATTTTTTCTTCTTGAAAATTATTAATATTATACTCTTTAAATATTAATTCATTATAAGATTTAAGAGAAACATTATTATCTTTTGTCAAAATTAAATTTGATTGATCTTTTTTGTGATTATGATTAGATTGATTATCAGTATTTATAAAAGGTAACTTTATTAAGTTGTTAGGAATATTATTACTATATAAATCATCCCAAGATAACCAAGCTTCCTCTATCATAAATTGTTCAGATTTTATCTCTTGATTAAGATTATTTACTAATGAAGATTGATTAACTAATTGAGAATAAGAATTAGGTAAATTAAAATAATTTTTTTGTTCTAAAAAATAATTTATTCCAGCAGTAATTAAACCTTTAATTTGAAAAGGATTTTCTTCTTGTTTATTAATAAAATTTGATAAAGTTATTTTTCCTTTAATTAACAAAGAATTTATTTGTGATTCTATATTTATTAATGAATTTTTAATCAAAGAATGTTCTGTAAGGAGTTTTTGATTTTCTTTAGTCGAATCAGATAATAAATTTTGGTTTTGATTTCGATCGCCAATAATTTGATCAATATTTTGATGATTCCCAAAAAAATAATTGATCGCCATTTTTATTAAATTCTGCAAAAAAAACTTTGATTTATCTTCATTTTGTTTGATTAAAAAAGTATTTTGTTCCGCTTTTATCTCAATCAAATCTTCTGTTTTAAAAAGAGTTAAATTTTCTATTTTAGTAATGTATTTATCAATAATATTTAAAAAATAATTATTAAAAATAAAGCCTATATTTTCTGTTTGTTTATGTTGATGATTAGAGTTAATAAGAGTTAAATTTTCTCCTTGTAAATCAGGATATTCTTGTAACAAATTTAAAGAATTATCAATTGATTTTTTTTGAAACCAAATACTTAATTTATAAAAAAATTCTAAAAGAAAAATAGTTTTATTTTCAGTATTATTTATGTCAAATAAATTTTGTTTTAAAGATTGATTAGCTAAAGTAAAAACTCTTTTTTGTTCCCAATAATTAGCCTTTTTTTCTCTAATTAATAACGTTATATTGGATTTCTCTTGTTTAGAAAGTGTGTAAATAATTTGATTTTTAAAATTAATTAAAACTAATTTATTATCCTTAATATTAGTAGCAATACTTTGTAAATTTAAAGAGTTATTAGTATTAAGATATTCTTTTTCTATAACTTGCAAAACTTCTTTAATCGGTTGATCTATATCGGGTAATAAAGGTATTTCTTGACGATCAAAAGAGTTTATTTTTTGATCTTTTCTGGCCGATGAAGAAAAGATTTTTTGATTAGTAATTTTGATAGTTTGTAATAAAAAATAGACAGGATAAAGTAAAGTTTTTACCCCCGTTGCTAAAATTAATTGTAACTGTCGTGAATTTATACCAATTTTGTCACGAATATTAATCGATTGACGATTTAAAAAATTTAATAGTCTGCTTTTATAAGGCGTAGAATTTTCAGAAGAAGGAGGAGGAGAAGCCATAAAATTTATAAATTTACAATTTTACTTTAGTCTAATTATTAATCATTTTTTACTCTTTAGTAAACTTTATTTATTAAATTTCTATGATAAATTTTTAGTTCACTTTCTGAATTATTAACTTATTTATGATTCCTTTTTTTCTTACAAATTTACTAAATTATGAGTTATCTTTGACAAAGAGTAAAAATAATCATAATATTAAAATAAAGTCTTATTTGTAGAAAGCAATGACTCAACAACTAAAAAAAATTTATCAATCACCTACTTTAATTATTTATGGTGATTTTCAAGCTTTAACTCTTTCTAGTAGCAGGCCAGGGCCTGGTTACGATGCTTTTCAATCTGTCCAAAGTATGAATACTTTTGGTATGGCTGGATTTACAACTCAAAAAACAGGCAGAGTTTGTCCTCCAATTAAAGGTAAAGCAGATACAGCTAATTGTGGCTACTAATTTTAAAGTTAATGTTTTTTTATATTGCCTACGGTTTAACCTTAAAATCTAATTTATCAATACCAGGGTTACACCCAACATCTAAGATTATTAATCCTGATGTTGTAGTTAATTTAAAGTATCCTTTAGACAAAATTTTTGCACAACCTAATTGGCAACAAAATATTTATAATATTACTTTTGATGATGGTACAATTTATTTGATTAATCATCAAGCTACCGAAATTTGGGCAAATTGGCATGAAGAAGAAAGTTTAGAAAGTGCTGTAACCTATCTTAAAGGGGCAATTTTGGGTTTTATCTTAAATTTAAAAGCTATTACTTGTTTACACGCCTCTGCGGTTGTAATTGAGAGTAATGCTATAGTTTTTGTGGGTGATAGTAAGGCTGGAAAATCTACTTTAGCAGCTACTTTTGCTAAAAATGGTTTTGCTATACTTTCTGATGATATTGTGGCTATTGCAACACAAGATGATCATTTTCTGATACAACCAGCTTACCCTCGTATTCGTTTATGGTCAAATTCGGTAATTGCTTTATATCATGATGTCGAAGCATTGCCTCGCATTGCACCATTACACCCCACTTGGGATAAACGTTATGTAGATTTAACTAAACTTGGTTTATATCAGTCTCAACCCTTAAAACTTAAGGCAATTTATGTAATTGGCGATCGCCAACCAACTAAGACTCCGAGAGTAGAGTTAATGGGAGAAAAAGAAAAAATGATCAATTTAATAGTGAATACTTATGCAAGTTACGAATTTGATCGAAAAATGCAAATAAAAGATTTTCAAGTATTTGGAGAAATCATCAAAAAAGTTACCATAAAAAGATTAATTTCTCACACAAATACAAAATATTTAGATAAATTATGTGACGTAATTGTAGAGGATTTAAAAATACATGTATAGTATTTCTAGTTTCGGTTTAATGATTAATGATAAGGGAAGAATGCTGCCTTATGTAGAGGCATTAAAAAAAGCAATTAAGCCCGATTCAATAGTACTAGATATTGGTACTGGTACAGGAATTTTTGCTATTTTTGCCTGTAAGTTTGGGGCGAAAAAAGTGTTGGCGATCGAACCTAGTAACGCTATCCATTTAGCGAAAGAAATAGCTAAAAATAATGGTTATGAAGATAAAATAGATTTTATTCAAAATTTATCAACAGAAATAGACTTACCAGAAAAAGTAAATATTATTATTTCTGATTTACGAGGAGTTTTACCTTTTTTTAGTAGTCATATTGATTCAATTATTGATGCTAGAAAAAGATTTTTATTACCTAATGGAATCTTAATTCCTCAACAAGATTTAATTTATGGAAGTATAATTTCATCCGCTGAAATTGAACAAGAATATTTATGTCCTTGGCAAGAAAATGAATATCAAATTAATATGAAATCTGCTTTAAAATATATTAAAAATAGTTGGACAAAAGCCTATATAAAAGAAGAAGAATTATTATTTAAACCTCAATTATTAGGTAAATTAAATTATAGTGAAATAGAAGAGGTTAACTGGCAAACTAAATTTAATTTTACTGTAGAAAAAGAAAATATTGGTCATGGAATTTGCCTATGGTTTGATACCATTTTAGGCGAAAATATTGGTTTTTCTAACGCACCTTTAAGCGATTTAACTAATAATAATAAACAACAATTAATTTATGGACAATCATTTTTTCCATGGCAAAATCCAGTCGAATTAATGATAGGTGATTCCATTGAAATTATCATGAAAGCAAACTTAATAAATGAGGAATATATTTGGCGTTGGCAGACTAAAATTACAGATAAAAATAATACTCTAAAAATTAATTTTAATCAATCTTCATTATTACATAAACCTTTATCTATTAAGCAATTAAACAAACAATCTGCTACCTATAAACCTAGTTTAAATTGGCAAGGAAAAGCTACCAAATTAACTTTAGAATTAATGGATAAAAATACAAATTTAGCTCAAATTTCGCTAGTCTTATTAAATCAGTTTCCTGAACATTTTATAACCAAAGAAAAGGCTTTAAGTTTTATTGGACAAATATCACAAATTTATAGTAATTAAATCTATTACAGACAAGATACCTGTAACACAAAAATGTTCCCTGTTTCATAATTACTAAAATATAAAAAATTACTAAAACATAAAAAGAGAAATAAAGGAAAATTTGTTGTAAACTTGCTTTAGTAACAAAAAATTAAATCAAGATATTATTATGAGTGAGTTATTTGCGATCGCTTACGATGACGAATACAAAGCAGAAGAAGTTAGGTTAACTTTATTAAAACTACAGGTTGAACATTTAATTGAATTAGAAGATGCAGCTGTTGTCGTCAAAAATAGTGACGGAGAAATAAAACTAAAACAAGCAGTCAATTTAACTGCAGCAGGTGCTGCTAGTGGCAGTTTCTGGGGTTTATTAATAGGTACTTTATTCTTGAATCCTTTATTAGGTGTGGCTGTCGGTGCAGCTAGTGGTGCGTTAGGAGGTGCATTAACCGATATTGGAGTTGATGATAATTTTATGAAAGAATTGGGTAAAAATCTTACTCCTAAATCATCAGCTTTATTTATTTTAGTCAAAAAAATGACTCCTGATAAAGTATTGGATGAAGTTAGTAAATATGGGGGTAAGATTTTAAGAACTTCTCTAAGTAAAGATGACGAAAAACAATTACAAGAAGTCTTAGATAATAGAGGTATTGTTACCCCTTAATAGCTGAAGGTATTAGGTAATGGGGAATAGGGAATAGGTGAAGAAAAAATAAAAATTGGTGATTAGTTTTAACTATAAAATCTCCTTTTTTTTAATTTCAAAGTAATTTTATAACTCCTAATTAACACCTTTTTAAAACCTAACACCCAATACCTAATCCCTAAAACCTTTTTCAACTATAGGTTAATTTTTCAATAATTGTAGTATGTTGAGGGTATAACTGAATTAATGTTAATTTTGTGCCAAGTAAAAAGTCTTGAAAATCAAAACCGGGTGAAACAGTACACCCAATTAGGCTATAAGAATTAACATCCTCAACCTGAGAGGCAAACCAACAACCTTGTTTTATAACTAATTGTAATTGTTCATTTTGTTCAGGATTTTGACCTAATTTTAAAAGAGAATATTCTCCTTGATCATTGATAATGTGTACCAGTAAAGTTGAACCTGCATAAAAATGAAAAATCTCATCACTTTTAAGTTGATGAAATGCTGAAAATTGTTCACCAGCTAGTAAATAATAAATAGCTGTACTGCTGTTTCTTGCCCCTTTATACCGTTCAATATCATCAAGATGAAGGACATCTTGTGAGCGATAAGTCTCTTTGAAATAACCCCCTTCAGGATGCTTTTCTAGTGCTAATTTTTCGATCCAATATTCAGCATTCATAAATAACTAATAATTAATTGACAAAATAAGATTATTTGTTTAGTAAATCGAAAATAGAATTTTTTTCTATTAAACCTAAAACAAAACCATCTTCCTTAACTACAATCAAAGACTGATCTTGTTTTGCTTCTAAGATTTTGGCTACTTCTAATAGGGAAACAGAATTTAACACTGTATCTAAATTAGTGGGAGTTTTCATTAAATCTTTAACTAAAGTTTGCACCCATAAAGATGTGGAGATGGTTTTTAAATCGTCCACATCAAGAATACCAATTAAATGACCTATAGTATTGGTTACTAAAAATTTACGCCAAACTTTTTTGCCAATTACATATTGATTTGCAAATTCTCTTAAATTCAAATCTTGGGAAATTATCGGACTATCTTGGGTAACAGCTTCTTGAGCAGTTAAATGATTTAATTTATCTTCTATTTGGGCAGATTGGGCTGAAAAACCAGCATTCTGTAATAAAAACCAGCCAATTAAAATTGTCCAGAAACTACCAAAAGGAATCACTTGAAATGTTCCTAAAGCACCGATAATAATAGCCAACCATCCAAAAAATTGACCAAAACGACTAGCAAAAATTACACCTTTTTGGGGATTTCCTGTAATTTTCCAAACAATTGCTTTTAAAACATTCCCACCATCTAAAGGCAACCCAGGAATCATGTTAAAAGTTGCTAAAACTAAATTAATACTTGACAATAAATAAACGATCGCCTGTAATGGTGCAGATAAGGGCAATTGAATTAAAATAAAACCAAAAAAGCCGAATAATAATAAACTAACTAAGGGACCGGCGATCGCCACTAAAAAGGCTTGTAAAGGAGTTTCAGATTCTTTGCTAAGAGTAGCTAAACCGCCAAACAGAAATAAAGTAATAGATTTAACCTCAATACCGTGAGACATAGCCATAAAACTATGGCCTAATTCATGGGCTACTACCGAAGAAAATAGTAATAATGCCACAACTAAACCTAATAACCAAGGTAATAAGCCCGTCAGCTGAGGAAATTGAGACAACTCTAAACCATAACTCCAAGTTATTAAACCAGCCACTAAAAACCAAGAAGGATTGATATAGAAAGGAATCCCAAATAAATTGCCTACTCTAATATTATTATTACTATTCATAAATTAAGTTTTCCTCTTAAATATTTTTTCTCAAAAATTACTTTTAATTATTAATTATTCTTTATTTATCTTAGAATATTCTTAACCATCCTTTTTGAAGTTTTTTTCGGAAAACCACACCTATTTTTATTCTCAACTCATAGAAATCTCAAATTAACTATCAATGATGCCTCCATCTTGAAAGTGAATAATACGATTAGTTTGCTCAGCCACGTCTGCCTCATGGGTAACAATAATAATAGTCATTCCTTTTTGATTTAATTGAGTTAAAATGTCCATAACTTCTTGAGTTGTATGGGAATCTAAAGCACCTGTCGGCTCGTCAGCTAGTAAAATTAAAGGATTATTGACAATTGATCTGGCGATCGCCACCAGTTGTTGTTGACCACCAGAGAGCTGATTGGGTTTATTATAAAGACGATGTTCTAAACCCACTTGACATAAAGCAGTTTTAGCTTTTTCTAATTGTACCGCCTTAGGTATCCCTGCATAAACCATCGGTAACATGACGTTTTCTAAAGCATTTAACTGAGGTAAAAGATAAAATTGTTGAAACACAAAGCCGATTTTTAAATTGCGAATTTGAGCCAAATTTTCATCTTTCAGATAAGCAACATTTTGATTATCAAGATAATAACAACCAGAAGTTGGGCGATCGAGACAACCCAGAATATTCATTACGGTGGACTTTCCCGAACCTGAAGCCCCCATAATAGAACAATACTCCCCCTCAAAAATCTTTAAATTGACATTGCATAAAGCCTTAACTTGAAGATTCCCACTACCATACATTTTAGAAACATTTTCTAAATGAATTAAAGCCGTCTTTTCTAAGGAATCATTTACAGAAATAGGATCAACAATTAATTGATTATTCATAAAAATTAGTCTGCCGTAATTAAAGAAAAATCACCATACTTATCGGCATAATAACTTAAAATAGAATTAATTTTAGCTTGATTATCAGCAGATAAATTAAATTCCTCATACTCAATCCATAAACCAGCTACTTGACTTTGTAAATAATCAAATTCCTTAGACTTTTGAGGAGTTAAACCCGTACTTACTCCGTTCACCTGACGTAAATGAGCTGAAATTTCTCGATAAACTGCTAAAGGTAATCGAGGAAAAGTCAACTCTTGACGTTTTAACTTAACTGGGATGTTTAAATTATTCATTAATTCCAATCTTTTAGCCTAACTTTAATATCCCCTTTAAGATAAGTATTTAAGCGAAAATTAGTACCGAAAAATCCTATCTCTTTAGGGTTAAGCACAATTTTAGCACCAGTTATAGGGTTTTTAGCCTCAGCCACAATATTCCCAATTACTTTACCTTGATTATCTTCAATTTGTAATATAACCTTAGATACTTTAATTTTTTTCTGAGAATTATTACAAATAGCTCCTCCCAAAGTACCGCTAAAACTTGAAGAATCAGCCCCTGTATTAGAATCGATATTAACTTTGGTTAACATTAATCCTTTTTTCTCTCCAAAAAGTTGATTCCCTTTAGGTTTTCCCAAAGCAAAAGTCGGAGTTAATTTGCTTTGATCTTCTTTTTGTAAAGGAGGTTCACCTACCATTCTAGTAACACTTTGCCCATATTGTTCAAGAGTAATAGATGGATTATTAAGATTGGCATCGACATTTTTAACCGCAACCTTGCCTCCATGAAGAATTGAGCCTTCCCCAACACTATAACTGTAGCTATAATCAGTAGTTCTAATAATAGCTACATTTTGCCCTGCTACATTCACAACCCCTGTTAATTCTACAGAATTGGCCTCCACAGGCTCTGGTTGTTTAATATCAAACTCATAAAACTCAGCATTATTAAGACAACTAGCACCTTTTTTAAATCCCCCCATATTTTTGCCATTGCTCACCCCATTTTTAGGATTATTAGGAGAATTCGGTAAATTAGGGTTATTTGATCCACTCTGCCCCCCATTAATTGCTGGATTTTTGGGTGGAGGCGGAACTGTTAAAGCCTTAGGTGCAGCCAAATTAACAATTGTTTTAGGAGGAAGAACTAAACCAAAAGGGTCACCTTTTCCTTTGTTCACTTGTTGGGCCCGTTTTTGAGGATTTATCGAAGGTATTAAACCACTAGCTACCGGTCCTGTAGAGGCGATCGCCTCCCCATCATTTAATATATCAGAATCAGGGGGTTTTTGGCTAGAATCTGTAGGTTTTGTTTCCGTTGGAGGAGGTGTAGGAGTAGGAGTAGGAGTAGGAGGTGCTGTTTCTCCACCGCCACCACATCCAGGTAAAAGGATAACACTTAACAATAAAATCAAAGCAGTTTTTTTCATTGCTCGAAGAATAAATTATTATTTAACTTTTTTTTTTACACTTTGATTATATCTGTGATTACTCAAAATCTTCTTTTTTTACGATACTTTTCATGGAAGTAATTCCTTGTTTTACTTTACGAGAAACTGTAACAATACTAATACCTAATTTTTCAGCTGTTTCTTTTTGGGTTAAATCTTGTAAAAATACAAACTCTAATACTTGTCTAGTATGTTCTTCTAGTTGAGAAAGAGCCATATTAAGACGTATTTTATCTTCTTGTGCTAGTTGAAAATTTTGATATTTTTGATCAGGTACAAAATCTTCTAAAGGACTTTTATTGTCTTCTTCGTTAGTATTAACGTCTAAACTAACTGGTTGTCTGTTTTTATGAGCTAATTTCACGTCTTGCCATTCACCTAAAGAGATTCCTAATTTACTTGCTATTTCTCTATCTTTGGGTTGGCGATTTAATTGAGCTCTTAAATCTCGGACAATTTTATTGCTTTGAAATTTTAATTCTACATAGCGACGAGGAATGCGTATAGAATAACCTTTATCTCTTAAATAATGCTGTATTTCTCCTCTAATATAAGGTATAGCAAAAGAACTAAAAGCGTAACCTTTTTTGGGCTCAAATCTTTCGATCGCCCTAATTAAACCCAAACACCCTACTTGTAATAAATCATCATAACTTGCTGTGCATTGATTAACCCAATGGTAGGCTTCTCTTCGGGCTAAACCTAAATTAAGCTCCATAATTTTATTGCGGATTTGTAAATCGCCTGTTTCAATATATTCATCGAATAAAATTTGGTTTTCTTTTTTTACGTTGTTATTTATTGAAATAGTCATGATGAACCTTCCCTCAATGTTTCTTTTGCTTAATCTTTAATTTTATCTTATTAATATCTTTATATCATAAAGTTTTTATAAAGTCTATAGTCTCAGCATTTTTACTGCTTTTTTATCCTTATTCTTTTAATAATATATTATTCTACGAGATTTTACTTAGTTATAGAAAATAATAAATAGGATACTGCGAAAAATCTGATGTCTTTCTTACTCCCTTTTCAACCAAGTTTTTACTTAGAAGCTTTTTGATTTAATTCTTCTGCTAAAGTTTTGTGATAAATTTTAGGTAAATATTCGCTCATAGAATTATCCTCAATACCATAACCCAAACTTGTCCAAGTAGAAGAGAGTAATTTTAAAACTTGATCAATTTTTTCCTCTTTTAATAATTGGGAAATATCAACACCCCAAGCCTGAGAATCTTTTAACCAATTATAAATAACTTTATCTTGATATTCTGGTTCAAAACTGTAATGTTGCCAAGCCAAAACCCCTGAAGGTTTGGGATGATATTTAGATGCTTTTTCAGCCCAAGTTTTATTTAAAAATTGATACCTTCCCGCAGCCGTAGTACATTTACCTTGATTTGGACCTCTAATGATGGTAACACATACATTAGGATGTTTACTCAAATCTTCTACATATTTGCCAGTATAAATCACATGATAAGGATTAAAAAAATTTGCTTCACTCGCAGAAATAGTACGCATTAAAGCCCTAATATAAGGATCACCTCCTTCCATTACTAAAGGTTGTGTCGTATAAATTAACGGTAATATTTGTTTTTGTATTTGTTTAATTTGAGTTTGATCAAATCTAGGCATAATTTTGATTATTATACCTAGCAAAAACATTAACATAATTACATTTTTAGTCAAGTTAATTAAACTAAAATTTTTTTGTTTTTCTTTCTTTAATGCCCGAGTCAAAATTTTAATTCCTATCTTGAATTTGATTTTAACAATTAACTAGTCATTTATTTTCTAAATTATAGTTTTTTATTACCACTTACATTTGAGATTGTAAATAATTTTGTAAACCAATTTTTTCTATTAAACCTAATTGTTTTTGTAACCAATAAGCGTGATCTTCCTCTGTTTCTTCTAAGATAAATTTCAGGACTTCCCTACTTTGATAATCTTTTTCTTCTTCACAAATGGCGATCGCCACTTTCAAATCACTAATAACTTGATATTCAAAATCTAAATCATTTTTAAGCATTTCTGGCACATTTTTCCCAATTTTGATTGTGCCTTGATTAGACAAATCAGGAGTAACTTCTAAAAATAATAATCTTTTAATCAATAAATCAGCATGATGTGTTTCATCTTGTACTTCATGGGCAATACGTTCATATAATTTGGTTAAGCCCCAATCATCATACATTCGAGAGTGAGTAAAATATTGATCTCTTGCTGCCAATTCATTACTCAATAACTTTTTTAATTGTTCAATAACTCTTGCTTTCCCTTGCATAAATTTGACTCCTATAATTAATTGTTTTTGCTAAATAGATGATTGTAAATAATTTTCTAAACCAGAATTTTCGATTAACCACAATTGAGACTCTAACCAATCTATTTCTTCTTCTGTTTCTGCTAATAAATCTTCCAATAATTCACGAGTAATATAATCTTGTTTTAACTCAGATAAATTAATTCCTTCTTGAAGATTTTGACGCATTTCCATCGTTAAAGTTAAATCATTAGCTATAATTTCGGGTACATTTTCTCCAATCATTAATTTGCCTAAATCTTGCAAGTTCGGTAAGCCTTCTAAAAAGAAGATTCTTTCAATTATTTTATCGGCTTGTTTCATTAATTTAATTGAGTATTTGTACTCAGATTCATTTAATTTATCAAGTCCCCAATTTTTTACCATTCTCGCATGAAGAAAAAACTGATTAATGGCAGTCAATTTTAGTTTTAAAAGACTATTAAGTTTTTGTTTTATTTCTAATATTCCTTGCATAATACTTTTTTTTATTGTTATTCCTTAAATTTTATAATACTAAGAGTTATATTGCAGAATATTATTAACTTGGCTTAGGTAATGGGTAATATAGAAAAAGAGTATTTTGAACAAAATAGTATCTTAAAACTAGATTCAATTAATTTGATCATTAGTTTAAAAGATTTAGATAAAGGTATTAATTTTAGTAATCTTAATATTTAAGTAAGATGAGGATAAGCCATCAGATAAGGATTAATAATATTGTTAAATTCTTCTTCTGTTAATTTACTTAATTTTAAAGTTGCTTCTAATAAAGTAGTGTCATTTTCTTGGGCAAAATGAGCAATTTCTGAAGCTTTGTCATACCCTAAAATTGGACTTAAGGCAGTGACTAACATCAATGACTGGTTAACAAATTTGGCGATTTGTTTTTCATTTGCTTTCATTTCTACTACTAAAAAGTCAGTAAAATTGTTACACCCATCCGCAAGAATATCAATAGATTGAATTACGTTATAAATCATCATCGGTTTATATACATTCATCTCTAAATAGCCACTCGCACCCCCAAAAGCCACGGCAGTATCATTACCCATAACTTGTACAGCAATCATAGCTAAGGCTTCACATTGAGTTGGGTTAACTTTCCCCGGCATGATTGACGATCCAGGTTCATTTTCTGGTAAAATTAATTCGTTAAAACCCGCTCTAGGGCCACAAGATAATAAACGAATATCATTAGCGATTTTATATAGTGATACGGCTAGGGTTTTCAATGCACTACTTAACATCACGATGGAATCATGGGCACCCATGACGGTAAATTTATTTGGTGCGGTAATAAAGGGTAAATTGGTTAAATTGGCTATATTTTGAGCTACTTTGACAGAAAAACCTTGAGGTGTATTTAATTCGGTGCCCACTGCTGTGCCTCCTAAG
>CAZWLZ010000057.1:0-14257 GCA_964634505.1 uncultured bacterium
CATAGGAGGCTTATATATTAGTCCTAATAGCCTAAATTCAGTCGCTCCTACTTTTATCGGTTGGCGTGGATTTAATTTCGATTCTCAAGATAATATCATTGGCTTCAAAAAAGATGGTAGTAAATTTGAAGTAGCAACTTCTGCCTATCCTTTATTTGTGGCTTTAAAAACAGCAATTAATGTTCATAATCAATGGGGAAGTGATCAAATAAGGTATCAAAGAATTTGTCAATTAAGTAACTATTTATGGCAAGAATTAAAGGAAATTGACGGAATAGAATGTTTAAAAACCACTCCTCCAGAATCTGGTTTAGTTTCTTTTATTGTCAAAAAAAATATCTCTGGTAATGAATTAGTGCAAAAATTAGAAAACGAAGGATTTTTCTTACGCACTATTGCTAATCTCTCTTGTATTAGGGCTTGTGTTCACTATTTAACATTAGAATCTGACATTTTACAATTAGTAAATCAAATCAAGTTAATAATTTGATTGCTTAATTTGATAGCAAAAAACAAGTTGCTCAGAATATCATTTTTGTTTAGATTCCCCCTTACTAAGGGGTTAGGGGGATCAAATTCTCTTAAGTTTCCTTAAAAATAACAGGCAGGATGCCTATATCACAAAAATTAACCATAAATAATAATTATCAAAACATGATCAAACCAGCAGTTTACTTTATCGGTGCAGGTCCGGGTGACCCAGATTTATTGACATTAAAAGCTTATAAGATTATAAAACAAGCCGATCTGATCTTATATGCCGATTCTTTAGTGCCGAAACAAATATTGACAGATGTAAAAGAAAATGCCCAATTAATTCCGACGGGTAATAAAACTTTAGAAGAAATTTTACCTTTAATGATTGATAAAGTTAAAGATAATGGAATTGTGGTAAGACTTCATTCTGGTGATTTATGCTTATATAGTGCCATCCATGAACAAATGCAACGATTAGCAAGTCTTAATATTCCTTTTGAATCCGTACCCGGTATTAGTGCCTATCAGGCGGCAGCAGCTAAAATTAATGCGGAATTAACCATCCCAGAATTAGTACAAACCATCATTTTAACCCGTATCGGCGGTCGTGCTTCTTCTATGCCAGAAAAAGAAGATTTAGCCTCTTTAGCCTTTCATCAAGCTAGTTTGTGTTTATATTTAGCCGCCCGTCATGCTGAAAAATCACAACAATTATTATTAGAACATTATCCCGCTAATACTTTAGTGGCTATTTGTTATCGCATTGGTTGGGAAGATGAAAAAATTATTATTGTACCTTTGGAACAAATGGCGATCGCCACAAAAGAACATAATTTAATTAGAACTACAATGTATATTATTAGCCCAGCTTTGAATTATTTAGATCATTCTTATCCTACTAGATCACGTTTATATCATCCCGAACATAGCCATCTTTTTCGACCTAAATAAAAATTACCATTATTCTTAATTCTTAATTTAATAAAAATTATGATTAAACATCAAACGATTTTAACTTTAATTAGCCTTTGTTTTATTCCTTTGATTAGTAGTAGTTGTCAAAAAAGCAATGTCGAAGCAGTAAACTCCACTATTTTAAAGTGTATTCAAAAAAATGGTCAGTGGGTGACAATTGCTAAACGTGGTACAGTGAAATCTGATGCTTTGTTAGTATGGAATACTACAGAATTTGGCGATAATTGTAGCCCTTCTGAAAGATGCCGCAGAGTGTCAGAAAAGTTAACTACTTTCGTAATTGCCAATATTTGATCTCCCCGAACCCCCTTAGAAAAGGGGAAAAATAGCCTGAAATTTACTTCAAGGCTAATTTTATAAGAATTTTAAGATTAATTAGCAACTAGGGTTATTTTAAGAAAAATATTAATGACTCTTTCTTATCTCTAAATTATTAAAAACTTATGCAAATAGAATTAAAAAAAATTGAAAATAATCCTAATATTTTAGAGGAATTATTAGAGGAAATACCAGAGTTAATTATTACTAAAAACAATCAACCAATTTATAAATTAACCAGAATAAATCAACCTAATCAAAAAATTCCTCATCAAGAAAATACTAAGGATTTAACTGTTATAGATGACTGGCATAAATTGGGTTTAACAAGTTTGAATAATGCTTATCAAGATGACGAAATTGAATATGGTTTAGAAACAATTAAAGAATTTAATCGAGATTATGAAAAAATCTGATATTGTCTTGACACCAATTCCCCAAGTCGAGGGTAACTTTCTGTTAAATATTTGTTAAATCTTTAATAATTTTTTTTGCTAACCTTTCGTTAATTTCTTTATGTCTGGGTATAGGTTGAGAAATTCCTGTATCAGGATTTTGATAAATATCGTGTTTTCCTCCATGACGAATTAAAATACAACCATGTTTTTCTATAATTTTAAGTAAATCTTTTCGTTTCATCTAATTTCTAATTCTGCTACTTTTTTAATACCAGAGATAAAATTATTGGCAAATTCTTGATATAAATCTTTAAGATGTTCTTGTAAATCTTGTAAATCTTCGCCTTGAGTCCAATAATCTGGATATTCGTTCAAATATCCTAAATACTTACCGTCTTTTTCTCTCCAAAATGTATATTCTATTTTCATATTTTCTCAACTCCTGCTTATTTTATATAATATTATAGGTTAATTGTCATTATCAACTTAAATCATCCTTATAAAACACTTAATAAATAACCGCCACTATAATAACCTAAAACACCACCCAAACCAGAGACAATAACAATAAGAATTGCCATTGGTATTCTGTTAGAAGAATCAGCAATTAAGTCATTTACTACACCACATACTGGACCAAGTACTACACTGCATACTACACCACCTACTGGATTATCTAGACCAGCTGATACTACAAACCATACTACAATCCATACACACGATACTACAACACCTAAACCACCTTCTACACCACGTACTACACCTTTTACACCCAATTGTACACCAAATACTACACCAAGTAGTACACCAAATACTACACCAAGTAGTACACCAAATACTACCAAATCCTGTGCCAATAACCAGCAACCAAAACCTGCCAGAACACCACTAACAAACAAAAAAGGTAAAGCGATGGCAGGTTTGAGTGTATCTATACTTAAGATTCCCCAAACTATCCAAATTATGGCAGTTACTATCCAAACCCAGATAGGAATTGTTGCTAAAAGATTATCTTGTGGTGGAGATTTTTCTGAAGATTTAGAGATAATGTAATCTTTAAATAAAGCCAGAGGAATACCTAAATTTGCCTTATAACCTTCTCTACTGTCAGTTTTACCATGAATTCCTACTAATCGCCCTCCAGTATCTAAAATTGGCGCACCACTCATACCGTTAGTAGTTTGATTACTATAAATCCACTGATAACCTTCTTCGTTTTTATCTGTTACCTTCGTATTTTCAATATTTCCTTCCTTAACTAAAACACTACGTATAGGAAAATCAGGACTTGTTTTAGGCGCACCTGCAATATAAATAGTATCGCCTACTTTAATTTTATTAGAATCACCTAATTTAGCAGTAGGATATTTATTATTACTGGTAAATTGCAATATAGCTACATCTAAAAAATCATCAGGAAAAGTAATAGTTTCGATCGCCTCTTGGTGAGAATGTTGCTTAGTTTTTTGATCATAAATAAAAACTTGACAATTATATCGCTTATTTGGGACAATGTGACGATTAGTTAAGATAAAATATTTATTGCCTTTTTTATGGTAGAGTACTCCCGAACCATTGTTAGGTTTTTCATTAAAATTAATGGTCTTATTTTCGGTACAATTATCAATCATTACCGCTACGGATAAAGCCTTTTCTGGCACAGGGATAAACATACTACATCCAATGGGAAGTAACATAGAAATTACCATCAATAAAACCAGAAAAATTCGACGCATTAAAATTAATTAAGGTTTTTAAGTGCAATGTAAAAAGAATTATCTAATGATAACATTCTTAACTAAAAATTATTACTTAACTCAAGCAATTGCTCTGAACTAAAGTTCGAGCTAAGAGCTTAAACCCGTTGAAACGGGTTAAAATACTAATAGAATCCCTAAAATATTGTTTTTAGTCTGCTTGAACTGACTTTAGCTTTCAACCTGATCAGCCATTTCCCCCTTTTTTAAGGCAGGTTAGGGGGGATCAAATTGTTTTAACTATCTCGTTTCTTGTTATATGATTTTCAATTTGATTATGTATATTTTTTGATGGCTAAAACGGCATTTTGTCCACCAAAACCGAAGCTAAAAATCAGAATATTTTTTAATAAATAATTTTCTGATTTGGTAATAATATTTAAGTCAAAATCTGATGTATTTAAACCTACATTTGGTAATAATTTTTGCTCTTTTAGACTCATTAAACTTAAGGCGGTACTAATTGCTCCTGATGCCCCCAGCGTATGCCCGATCGCCCCTTTATTGGAGCTGATAGGAATGTTTTGTAAGTCTAAAGATTCAATAATTTTGGCTTCTCTTTCGTCATTAAGTTTTGTACCTGTACCATGTAAACTAATATAGTTAATTTCTGATAGTTTTAAGTTAGATTTTTCTAGACATTTTTTAATAGTTAAAATAGCTGTTTTTCCTGTTATTTCTGGTTGTGTTATATGAGTAGCATCACAACTTAAAGCAAATCCTGCAATTTCTCCATAAATAAAAGCGTTACGTTTTAAAGCAACTTCTTCTGATTCTAATAATAACATTGCACCTCCTTCAGCCAAAGCAAAGCCATTTCTATCTATATCAAAGGGTTTACATTCATTTTTAGTTAATGCCCCCAGTTGATCAAATCCAGCCAATGTTAAAGGTGTAATAGCACTTTCTACTCCTCCTACAATTACTTGATGACAATATCCTTGTTTTATTAATTCATATCCTTTGGCGATCGCCAAAATACTGGTAGCACAAGCAGCCATCGGAGCAAAAACAGGGGCATTTGTTTGTAAAAAAGAGGCGACTATTTGTGATGGTTTAGAAGGGAATAATTCTAAGCAATTAATATTAGAAGGAAAAGATTTTTTAGTAATAAATTCTCTGGCTAAATTTTCCCATTGAATTTGACAACCACGACTTGAACCAATTACTACAGCACAATCATTTAAAGGAGGTGTTAAGTTAGCATTAATAAGGGTATTTTTCAGAATAATTTGAGTTAAATCATTAATTAAAATTGGTGTTTTCTTAATTAAACCTAACGGAAAAAAACCTAATTCAGAAAACAGTTTTTGAGGACTAATTCCGCATTTTAAATTAATTATATTTGTCCAAGTTTCTGATAAATTACCTAAAGAAGAAAGTAATCCTATTCCTGTTACTAATACTTTTGTCATTTATGGAGATTTAGAGACAATTATTGTCTTTGATGGCGATCGCCATTTAGATAAAAAAAAGATTAAAATAAATTATCATTGTGTAATTGTATATTTAATCTCAATATTGTATAAATTTGTTTGATTTTGTTTTAATTCTACCACCGTTAAATCAACCTTAATCTAAATTTTTAATTCATAGATCAAGTTAATCTAAATTTTTTTCAATAGAATTTGTTTTTTTTCTTGAAATTCCTCTTCAGTAATAACTCCCAAATCCCTCAATTTTCCTAATTTTGTTAACGCCTCATAAACATCTTCTGAATCTTCTTGATTTTTACTATTATCTTTATTTTTGTTCAAATCAGAAGCTACTTTTTTTCCTATTTCAAATTCTTCCGAATAAGTTTCTTGAGCTATATCAATGTCGATATTAAAAATATCATTACCTAATTCAAACTGTTGAATAGCTACTTGCCCTACTGCATAAGTAGATGCTCCTGATAAAATCGCCATAGAAACACCGCCAATCACACTTCCAAACCCAGGTATAACTTTCAAAAAACTAGAACCAATTTTAGCTAAAGTAGTTCCAGTTAAAGCTACTACTAATTTTTTACCATTGGACTCGGTATATTTTACCGAGTCCAATGGTAAAATATACCGAGTCCAATGGTAAAAAATTAGTAGTAGCTTTAACTGGAACCAATTTTAGCTAAAGTAGTTCCAGTTAAAGCTACTACTAATTTTTTACCATTGGACTCGGTATATTTTACCCCATATAAGTTAGCTAACTGCCCTAACATATCCACTTGAATGGCTGTAACAGCCGCAAAATCTACTAAAGGGATGGGAATTAATCCACCACCTAATGACCAAATAACGTGTTTTTCGATAATTTTATTAGCTTGACTTCGATAACTCATTTTTATTAATAAAAGATAAATTTTTCTCTCTCATGTTAGCAAAAAAAAAGAATTTGCCTGTCCTGTTTTAATTAAATTTTTTATTTTCAAGTCAAAATTTTGCTGGAGATTTTTAATATAATTCCTAACTTGATTCTTTTCATTCTCATTCATTGGAAGATTCAACCTTCGGAAATTTCAACAAGTTTAATTTCCATGGGCTTTTGTGCGAAAATTTTAACAATTCCTTGAAGATCCTTTAATTCATTACGATACAGATTAATTAAATTTACTTTGGCATCTAATTCAGTACGATAAATTTCTATTTGTCTATCCTTATCATTTAAAATTGTTTCATATTTCTCTTCCACAAATTTTATCTTTTTTTCGTAATCTTCTTTGAGCATTTGAATCATTTTATCGTTATTTACATTATCACTATTACCAGAATCAGTTTGATTAATATCTGTCATATCGCCTCCTAAATACTTCACTCATTTTGATTTTAACTTTAACTTAGCAATTTTGTAGATAACTTTTTTCTAATTCCCCCTTTTTTAAGGGGGGTTAGGGGGGATCATTTTCTATCATTCCCTACATTATCGCCGTCACCTGAATTAGCTTGATTAATGTTAGACATATCACTTCCTCTTGTTTGATAATTATATTGATTATTATAAATCTGAATTGCCTGATCTCGATTATGAATCAAGTTTTCTAAATAGATTATTTTGTCTTCTAATTTTTGAATTGTTACATTTTTATCCTTGATTATTCGTTCATACAAATCTATCTGTTTATCATAACTTTGTTTGAGAAATTTAATATATTCACTATCTTCAATCATTTTTCAAAATCCTTAATCTTAAGATTATTGATCATTTTGATTAGTTTGATGAGCGAAAATATTCATTTGACTAAGAGGAATATTAACTTTAATATTATCAAGCATAAGAACTTTCTCTCTAAGATAATCTATCTCTTTTTGTTGTTCAGCTAATCTTTCTTCTTTCGATGCTAAAAGGTATTCATATTTCTCTTCAATAAGTTTTATTGTTTCTTCGCAATTTTTTCTCATGATTTGCATTATTTCACGATCACTAGAATCAGCATGATTAATATCTGTCATATTGCCTCCTAAATACTTCACTGATTTTGATTTTAACAAACACTAAGATCAATTTTTATCATTCCCTACATTATCACCCTCACCTGATTGATTTTGATTAATCTGCTTTACTTCAATAGAACGACTAGCTAATATTTTAACTAAATTTTTATAGGATTCTAGCTCCTCTTTATAAATATTTATCACTTCATTTTTTGCACTTATCTCCGCCTGATGTTTTTCTTTTAAATTTTTTATTTTCAAGTTAAAATTTTGCTGGAGATTCTTAATATAATTGCTAACTTGATTCTTTTCATTTTCATTCATTGGCATTAAAAGATTCAACAAGTTTAATTTCAATAGGCTTTTGTGCGAAAATTTTAACAATTTCTTGAAGATCCTTTAATTCAGTACGATAAAGATTAATTAGATTTACTTTGGCATCTAATTCAGTACGATAAATTTCTATTTGTCTATCCTTATCATTTAAAATTGTTTCATATTTCTCTTCCACAAATTTTATCTTTTTTTCGTAATCTTCTTTGAGCATTTGAATCATTTTATCGTTATTTACATTATCACTATTACCAGAATCAGTTTGATTAATATCTGTCATATCGCCTCCTAAATACTTCACTCATTTTGATTTTAACTTTAACTTAGCAATTTTGTAGATAACTTTTTTCTAATTCCCCCTTTTTTAAGGGGGGTTGGGAAGATCATTTTTTATCATTCCCTACATTATCACCCTCACCTGAATGAGTTTGATTAATATTATCCACATCTCCTTTATAATCTCTACCTCCAAAACCACCACCAAATTTCGCATCAGATAAATTATAGTAAGGAGGTAAATTTTTGATAATCCTTTCCATGTCTTGATTTGCTTGTTCTAATTTACCCTCTGTTTTCGCTAAATCTAATTGTGTTTGGGTATAAGTTTGATTAAATTGTTTCTCCACTTTGCCTTTATCGGTATCTTCAGGCACGGCAACTTTTACTAACACATCTTCACCTTTTTTCTCCATACTCTGAATAGAATCGTAGGTAATTTCAGGATTGTCTGCCATAATTTTATCGAAAGCTTGACGAAAAGCTTCAGGATTCATGCCATTGCGTAAAAATAATTCTAAGGTATTAAGGGCTTTTTGATACAAACGGGTAAAATCTCTCTCCTGAAATGTAGTGTCTGAATCGTGAGGGCGACGCTCTCGGCTACCATGTTTATTAAACTGCTCTAATAAAAATATATATTGACATTCCACCTCATCTAACTTGGTATCTTGATCTATATTCCATGCCTCTAAACAAGCACCTGTAAGCAAGGCATGGCTAAAGTTAGTCTTAATGGCATTGGCTTCTGTTAAATTAGCGTGGGATAAGTTGGCATACTGGAAACTCGCTTCACTTAAATCCGCTTGTTTTAAATTGGCTGATTGCAAATTCGCACCATTCAAATATGCACCCCGGAAATCTGCTTTAAAATAATCTTGCTCACTGCCCCTACTAGGATTAATCAGTAAATCCCTCACTTTAGGGTTAGCAATGATGGTTTTTCCAGCCCTCGCTAAATCTAATTTAATGGTATCTTTAAAGCAAGTACGAGTAAGAATGGCTCGATTAAAATTAGTATTTTTAAGGGTAGCCCCCGTAAAGTCAGCATCAGTAAGAATTACACCATAAAAGGAAGTACCGCCAACGGAAGCAACGGCTACCGCAATTTTCCGTAACCAAGGATCTCGATTTTCCTTTTTGATCGTAAGATAACCCATTAAAACGTTAAATAAGGTCAACACGATAATTATTCCTACTATGATGAGAAATTTACTTTCAGGAGGAAGCTCATTAGCGAAGGGGATGGCGATGGCGATGGATATGGCGATGGCGATGGTGATGAAGATGGCGTTGGCGTTGGCAATGGCGTTGGCGATGGCGTTGGCGATGGCATTGGCGATGGTGTTGGCGAAGGCGATGACGAAGGCGAAGGCGATGGCGTTGGCGAAGGCGATGACGATGGCGATGGCGATGGCGATCAGTCCCTTTTGTAAATTTTGCCGATAGCTTACGACACAGAAGGTAATTAAGAAGATTAAATTAAGCCATCCGCCTATAATAGAGACTAACTTGCTATTAGGATATAATATGTCAAACAAAAACAAGTAATAAGAGAAGTATGCTGACAAAGCCGAGAATAAACTACCTAATGCTATTAACACTAAAACCAATAAAAATAAAAGAATTGTCCCTCGCTTCTGTAAACCAGCTTTTGCTTGATTAAACTTTGCCCCTGTGAGGATTGCCTTACTAAAATTTGCCCCTCGTATATCACAACCACTAAAATCTGCATCTGCTAAATTTTGCCCTTTAAAATTAGCACCTCTTAGGCTTTGCCCCGCAAAATTGCGTTGTCCATTTTGATATTGTTTAAGGATTTCAGAGGCTTTCATAATTCAAGAAAATTAATTTTAATTTGATTGAGAGGCTTGGGAAATTTTGGCAAAAAAAATGTTTGTATGCCAAATATTACCTTATCCTCAAACCCTCTGATGCAAATAATTTAATAACCCTTGTAACCCAAGACGATAACTATCCACACCAAAACCGCTAATTTGGGCGATCGCCACCTCAGAAATATAAGAATGATGGCGGAAACTTTCACGCTTATAAATATTACTAAGATGAACTTCCACCGTAGGAATAGCCACCCCAGCTAAAGCATCTCTAATAGCAATACTGGTATGAGTATAAGCACCGGCGTTAATCATAATGCCTTGATGAGTATTAACAGCATTATGAATAGCATCAATTAAAACACCTTCATGATTAGATTGTAAAAAAGAAATTACGACACCCAACTTTTTAGCATCAGATTCAAGTAAAATATTGATGTCATCAAGAGTTAAAGTGCCGTAAATGTTCGGTTCTCGTTGCCCCAAAAGATTTAAATTGGGTCCATGTAAAACCAGAATACTTAAAGTTGAAGAATCAAAAACCATTAATAATATTAATATTTTGAAAAATTTTAATTAACGATTATTTGGTCTATCTCTTACAGGAATGGGAATTAATTCAGGTTCAGTTTCACCGACTGGACCTAATAAAACATCGATCAAAGTTTGGGCCCATTCTTTAAGTTTTTCTAAAACTTTATCTATATAGTCCATCAACCAAAAGACTCCTATATCAAATTTTTTATATTTTAATCATAACCCTTAAAGAAGCATAAATGCAACTTTTCTTAACAATCCCTCAAGAAAATTAGCAAAAAAAGAAGATGTTAAGTTTTATTTCATAGGGATCAGAGGTAAATTGTTAAAAAAAGATTAAATCTCAATCAAAAACTTTTTAGTTACCAAGAAAAAAACTTATTTAAAAAAACTTATTAATAAATATGAAGATGTGATCCCTCACTCTGATAGACTTTTTGATGATAGTTAAAAAACTATAACGAAAATCTTATTAAGAGGATTATTAATTGTGATTGAAAACACCCTAGGACTAGAAATTATTGAAGTCGTTGAACAAGCGGCGATCGCCTCTTCCAAATTAATGGGAAAAGGAGAAAAAAATGAAGCGGATCGAGTAGCAGTAGAAGCTATGCGTGAACGTATGAATAAAATTTATATGCGTGGACGTATCGTAATCGGAGAAGGTGAAAGAGATGACGCACCTATGCTTTATATTGGTGAAGAAGTAGGCATTTGCAGTCAGCCTGATGCTGCTAACTTTTGTAATGTTAATGAATTAGTTGAGATTGACATTGCAGTTGATCCTTGCGAAGGTACTAACTTAGTAGCTTACGGTCAAAATGGTTCGATGGCTGTATTAGCTATTTCTGAAAAAGGTGGTTTATTTGCAGCACCTGACTTTTACATGAAAAAATTAGCAGGTCCTCCAGCAGCTAAAGGACACATGGATATTAATAAATCAGCTACCGAAAATTTAAAAATTCTTTCTGAATGTTTAAATCGTAGTATTGAGGAATTAGTTGTAGTAGTAATGGATCGTTCTCGTCATGGTAGTTTAATTCAAGAAATTCGTGATGCGGGTGCAAGAGTTCGTTTAATTAGCGATGGTGACGTTTCTGCTGCTATTTCTTGTGCTTTTTCTGGTACAAATATTCATGCTTTAATGGGTATTGGTGCTGCCCCTGAAGGTGTTATTTCAGCTGCTGCCATGCGTTGTTTAGGCGGTCATTTTCAAGGTCAATTGATTTATGATCCTGAAATCGTTAAAACTGGTTTAATTGGGGAAAGTAAAGAAAGTAATCTTGCTCGTCTGGCTTCTATGAATATTACTGATCCTGATAAGGTTTATGAAACTGAAGAATTAGCTTCTGGTGAAACTGTTTTATTTGCAGCTTGTGGTATTACCCCCGGTACTTTAATGAACGGTGTACGTTTCTTCCATGGTGGTGCAAGAACTCAAAGTTTAGTTATTTCTACCCAGTCTAAAACTGCTCGTTTTGTGGATACTGTTCATATGTTTGAACAACCTAAAAATATTCAATTACATTAATTGATTTATCCGTTTTACAGTCAAAATGTTTATTTATTAAATAATTGATCTTTGGGATCATTTATCTTGTGGGGGCGAACTATTCACCCCTACCTTTTTTTTGTTTTATAAGAATAGACAGCACAAAAAAACTACAGGACTTACGCAAAAAGCATTTTACCGTAGGGGTAATTCATGAATTATCCCTACTATATTTTTTTCTTCAATTCTAGTCCATTGACATTTTTCTGAGTCACATTGTGGCTGAACGATCACATCCTGTTTTTCTACCCGTTCATGATTTTCAATAGAAAGTTCTCCAGTAACTCCGATAATTTTTCCTTTCGGAGGAAAATCACGACTTAGGAGATCGACAATATCTTGAGAATTAGGAAGATTTCCATACGGATCATTAGCAATAAAATTGGTGACGGCTTCAGTTAACAAAAAAGTGGCATCATATTGAAGTCCATAACGCATCAAATCTGTATCACCTTCTTGTGTCCAAATTTGATCAAATTTTGGTACTTCATTATTTTTAGGATACCAAGGTACTACAACAGCTAATCTTTCTCTCATTAAGTTAGCCATATTTTTGAAAATATTTTCTATTTGATATAAGGAAAGAGCGGTATTACAAGCGGCTACAAATAAGTCTCCATTATTAAGCGAAATTACTTTTCGAGCAATATCAAATTCAATTTGCTTTTGCGTTGTTTTTTTTTTGTAAAAGCGTTAGGACAAATCATTAAGGTGTCCACGCCTTGATTTTTAACTCTAGTTAATTCTTTGGTGATTTCTCCATCTTTATTTTGAGAAAAATACCTTTTTATATCTTTATAATTTAATTCCATACTCGGAATTTTTAAATGCTTTTTGAAGTCATTATAAAAAGATTTACTAAAAGATTCTTCTGTATTCGTTAAAATTGCTACTTTTTTCGTTTTTTGTTCCGCCAAAAAATCTGCTAATTTTTTTGAACTAGAATCTGTAGTAGTAACAACACGAAAGAAGTATTTTGAATTTTTTAATTCAAGGTAGTTTGTCTTCTTATCTCCTTCAAGTTGTCGGGTAGTTTGTCCAGAAATAACTAAAATGTTAGCTTTCTTCTCAGCAAAAACTTCTTGCAAGTATGTAGTAATTGTGCTTCCATAACAGCCGATAAAAGCAAAAATATTATCTTGATAAGGTAACAGTTTGGTTGCTAATTCCTGCACCTGTTCTACATTGTTCCCATCGTTAGCAATTACCATTAAAAACTTTATTTTTTGCCTATCATGATTAAATTCATGAATCTTTTGAGATGATCCTTGAAGAAGAGATTTTGTGATGAAATTAGTAGGAAAAGTATTATTATCAAAAGGTACACTGACAATAACTATTCTTATCTCTTCTTGTTTAATCCTGTTGTTTTGAAGATCGCTCATTATTTGAGCATTATTTTTAAAAATTAGTGTTTCTGGGTCTTTTATTTGTGTTGTTTGATTGTTCCAACCTTGATCAAAAGCAATAGAAGCTAATTGATATTTTTCTTGAGCGTAATAGTTTTGTCCTTGACTTTTTTCCGCTTGTTTGGTAGAAAAATCAGCTATAGATTCAGCACCGCAAGTAGTTAATGGATTATTATTTTTTGAAGATTTCAAATTACAAATTTCTGGCAAATTAAGAATCTTAGTAGATTGGAGAGGAGGGGGATTTATGAGAGGACGTAAAAACCACGCTGACAAAAATCCAATCAGAAACAAACTAGGTAGTAATAACTTTTTAATGTTTTTGCCAATTTTTTTACTGAGAGATTGTTTTTTTTCTTTGCTAATTGGGGATTCTTTCTCTCCGATGAATTCTTCCCAAGTGAGCATACTTGCATTAGGATTTTTAATTAGTGTCGGCAACACACGGGCATAAGGATAATCCCCTTCTATTTGACGTAACTTTTTACTAGCATCTTTTACAGCTAGAGGTAATAGTTTTTCGTTTTTAAAAGCATCAAATAAATGTTCAATAAATTTGATCGCCACTATGTTTGGTACTATTTCCTTAAAAACGATAACTCTTGGTACACCAAATTTTAATGCCCGTTTACCCAAACCAACGCCATCACAAGAGTTAAAAATTAATAATTTTAATCCTTTTATACTTGCGTCGTTTAAAGCGTCTTCTAAGTCATTAATTTCTATTTTTAAATCTTCCTTAATTTCTAGGAAACCTGTTAAATCGTCTGAATTAACACCAGTTTTACTATGACCTGCAAAAAAAACAAAGGACCAATTTGTTCCATCTTGTAATTTATTAATAATTTGGGAAAGAGTTGGTTGTGATAAAGGAACTATTTCGGTAGGAGGAGGAAATTTTTTTTCTAAAACTTTTCGATGTTGTTCTATATCAATACCCTCAGTATATCCAAGAATAACTAAGCCTTTCATTTTAA
>CAZWLZ010000058.1:0-14172 GCA_964634505.1 uncultured bacterium
AATTGCCACTCCTGATATGATGCCTAAAATCGCCAAATTGGGTCGTGCTTTAGGTCCTAAAGGCTTAATGCCTTCTCCTAAAGGTGGTACTGTTACTAATGATTTAGTAGGTGCTATTAGTGAATTTAAGGCGGGTAAATTAGAATTTAGAGCTGATCGTACTGGTATTGTTCACGTTTTATTTGGTAAGGCTTCTTTTTCTACTCAAGATTTATTAGAAAATCTTAAGGCTTTACAAGAAACTATTGATCGTAATCGTCCTTCGGGTGCGAAAGGTCGTTATTGGCGTACTGTTTATGTGTCTTCTTCTATGGGGCCTTCTATTCAAGTTGATGTCAATAATTTAAGAGATTTAAAGTTAAGTGATATTTAATTTTTGCTCCAAATCATAATCAAAGATTATAACTATAGTTATCTTTGTGATCAATGTTTTTTTGGTGAGTTTTACTCACCTTTTTTTATCCCCCCTAACTGCCCTTAAAAAGGGAGAAATACACCCTAACCCTCTTAACCCATAATGTCCTAACTAATTTATTCTTTGTTATATTATGTTGTCAATTTGTTGATATAAATTCTCTAAATTGTCTGTATTCTGGATTACATAATCTGCTAGAATTACTTTTTTCTCTAAAGGCATTTGATTATTTATTCTGGCGATCGCCATTTGTTCAGTTAAATTATTTCTAAGAATTAATCGCTTAATTTGCTGTTGATAATCACAAGTTACCACCCAAATTTCCGTTACTAAATCAGTCATTTTTGCTTCAAATAATAAAGGAATTGCTAAGACAATTAATTCTTGATTAAGTTTTTTAATATTATCAATAAAACATTGATAAACAAAAGGATGTATTAAACTTTCTAACCATTGCTTTTCTGTGGAATTATTAAAAATAATATCTCCTAAAATGGATCGATTTAACTCTCCCTTAGAATCAATAATTTTTTGCCCATATCTAGTTACAATTGCCTGAAAAATAGGTGTATTGAATTTAACCGCATCTCGGGCATAAATATCAGCATCTAAAATAGGTATTTGATACTTTTGAAATAAATAGTTAGAAACTGTGGTTTTTCCTGTAGCAATACCCCCAGTTAAACCAATAATTCTTTGAGACATATTACGCATCCAAAGTCTTAAAAAAATTTATCAATTATATAGCAACAGTCAGGTTAGTTAAGAGATTTAAACCCCTTGTTAACATCCTACTAACCATCCTAGCAATGGCCATAAAACATAACCTTAAATTATTAACAAAAATAGAAAAAAAAGACCATTATAATTATAATAAGAACTCAAAAAATATTATCAAAATATAATGAAAATATTAATTGCTGACTTTGATTTATATCACAAAATAGGTGGCGGACAAACTTTTTATCAACGTATAATTGAAACCAATCCCCATCTTAAATTTTATTACTTAATTGATCAAGAAAAAGCGAACCAAAAACGACCTAAAAATGTAACAATTATTTATTATCAACAAACTTATATTAAAGCAGATTTTAACAAATTTAAAACCGATTTACCCTTAAATTTTATTACCAGACCGTTTTTATTTGCTAGTAATATTGCCTACTCTTTACAACAACAAAAAATTAATGAATTTGATATAATTGATTACCCTGATTATGAACAATATGGACTATTTTTATCTTCAGCTTTAACTCATTTTAAAATTAAATTTCAGAAAATAGTTATTTCTCTTCATGGTACTATTTCTCGTAGTTTAAAGTTAGATTGGTATGTAGATGAAGAAGATGTAAAAGCCTTAGAATTTGCTGAACAATTACAATATAAAATAGCAGATATTCGCTATGGAATTAGTAAAGATTATATTCAAGAATGGGAAGCAATTACTAATATTAAAGCCTATTATTTTAATCCTTTATTATTCTTAAAAATTAAACTAACAAATAATGTTAATTATAATTATCAAAAAAATGAAAAAATTAGTTTAAATTATATAGGAAGAAAAGAAAAAAGAAAAGGAATAGATATTTTTATTAACTTGGTAAATATACTACCTAAAAATTTATTTTTTTGTGCAAATATTATTGGATCAAATTATCAATTAAAAAATAAAAAAACAGCTGAATATTACTTAGAAGAAATCTTAAAATTACAAGAAATTAAGATTAATATATTACCCGCAATTAAACAAGAAGAAATGATGAATCTTTTTCAAACTAAATCCATGACGTTTCTTCCATCTCGTAGTGATACATTCAATTTAATCGCATTAGAATCACTTTTTTCGGGATGTCCTACTTTAATCGGAAATGGTGCGGGAGTTTGTCGTTTTTTAGAGGATAATTTCCCACAAATTCCTTTTGTAAAATTAGATATTAATAATATTAATAGTTGTTTAAATGAAGTAATAAATATATTAGAAGAATATCATAATTATCGATACAAATTAATCAGTAGTTTACCAAAAAAATTACCAATTATTGAAGATTTAACTTTAACTGAAATTTATGAAAAAGTTATTATAAATGATGTAAATCTTATAATGAAAATAAATAATTGGTATAATCAATTAATAGGTTATAGCAATAAAAAACAATATTCTGGTAAGATTTTTTTAATAAAAATACTAAAAAAAATTGATAATTTTTTGAAAAATACTAAAAAAATTATCAAAAATGATCCTTAATTAAATTAAGTAAATAGTAATTAGAAATATAATCTATTTAAAATTGAAGAAAAAATTAATCAAAGAAAAATAATATAAACGTATAGTCTTATGGATAAAACCTAATGATTCTTAAGTTAACTAATACTCTAATATTTGATAAAATGATTTCAATATTAATGATGTCAATGAATAATTCTCTTTTAATTCAAGTCAATTATTTTGATTAAATTAATAATAAATAGAAGGTAACAAAATTATTATAAAATTGGATATTGTAAAACAAAATGCGGCTTTTTATTGAGCCTAGAAATTACTCATTTAAAGATTAACTTAATTAAGTAAAAAAAATTTTATGACAAAACAATCAAAAAAAAATAAAACTTTTGATATTACTAATTTAACAGAAGATAATTTATTAATAAATATAACAGAAAATAAAGACCCTGTCGGAAAATTATTAAATAGAATAATTTTTAAAGCATTACAAAATGATGCTTCAGAAATTCATTTTCAACCTGATTTAGATTCTTTAAAGATTATTTTTTGTCAATATGGCTTCTGTAGCGAGTTTATTAATCCACTGAATAAGGCGATTTCTGAAGCATTAATAAATAGATTAAAATTTATTTCTAATATTAAAAATATTAATATTAATTCAGTAGTAGAAGGTAGTTTTGTTCATAAAATTAGAGATGTTAATTTTACTTTTTGGGTTAATATAATACCCGATAATTATGGACAAAAAATAATTTTACGTTGGTGGAATAATGAGGAAAATTATATTGATTTTCAACATTTAATTTATGAAGAAAATACACTAAATTCTATTAATAAAATTCTCAATAAATCTGAAGGTTTATTATTAGTAACTGGAGTAAATAATTCTGGCAAATCCACTACTTTATATTCTCTTCTAAATGCTAAAAAACAAGTTGGATTTAAGGTATCAACAGTTGAAAATAGGCTTAAATATTTTCGAGATGATTTTACTCAATTAGAATTAAAAAATATTGAAATGTTTGATCAAGAAAATTACTTACATAGTTTACTTGAAAAAAAAATTAATGTTATCTTTATTGATAATTTCGCAGAGGAAGAAAAAACTAATTTAGTTCAAAATTTATTAAATAATAATTATTTTGTTTTAAGTAGTTTAAATACTAATAATTTTCTTGAAACTATTGATATGTTATCGGCAAAAGATGACACCGTTTTAAATAGTATTAATGGAATTATTAATCAAAGATTATTAAGAAAATTATGTCCTCATTGTAGAATAAAGCATAAACTTTCAGAGGCAGAAAAAATTAGATTTAAAATTAGTGAGGATATTAATCATTATATTTATCACTCTCATACTACTGATGATAATAATTGTAGGTTTTGTCAAGGAGTGGGTTATATTGGACAAATTGCTATTTATGAAGTTTTAGATTGGGATTATTTTTTAAAAAATAATGTTGATCATAATTTAAAAATAGAAGAAATAAAACAATTTATTAAGTCTAAAAAGTCTTTAGAATTATTGAATTATGGTATCAATTTAGTGTTAGCTGGAGAGACTACTTTAGCTGAAATTGAGCGGGTTTTACCTGATGTTTTATCTAATTTAATTATTGATAAGTCTGAAGAAATTAATGATGAGAATAAGGAAAATAATCCTAATGTTGATTTAGAATTTATTAATGATTTAGAGAAAAATATTTTAACTAAATTTGAGCAACAATTGTTGGATTTTAAAGATACTTTAAATCAAGTTTATGAGGATAAATTAGCTGATTTTAAAATTAATTTGGAAGCAAAATATTCTCAGAAAATTTTATTTTTAGAAGAGGAATTACAATATCTTAAGATTAAGTATAATCAATTAGAACAAAATTTTAAGGACTTAAGTATTAATCAAAAGAAAAATAATTTTACTCTTAATTTAGAAGAGTTAACTGATTCTGAAGATTGGAAAGATATTGAAGATTTGACGAAGGAATTTGAAGATATTTTACCTTCTAATTCTAAGAAAACAAAAGCTAAAACTGAGACTAAAAATACTGTTGAGACAAAAGCTAATTTGTCTGAAAAAAATAATTTACCAGAAAAAAATTTAGATGTTATTCCTAATAATAATCCTGTAATTGATCCTTGGTAATATATTATTTTTATAGTGTCTTTGTTAAGAATATTTAATTGTTTTATTGTTGGTTTAATTAATTTAATTGATGATTTATTAGACAGGATGATTGTTGTAGATTAATTCACTATTCCTTTATTTATTACTTTACAATGAAGGACTTTTTTTTATCTTTTTTGTCTGCTATTCTTTTTTATACTACTTTCAAAATTCCTCTTTTTTTCTCTCCTAATTTTAATCAAATTGCCCGTTGGTTAACTTTTATTGGTTTATTAATTGGTAGTTTTTTGGCACTTATTAATCTTCTTTTTCAATTAATTCATTTCCCTACTTTTACTGGCTGTATTTTAATTATTTCTCTTTGGATTTATTTTACTGGAGGTTTACACTTAGATGGTGTTATCGATACGGCTGATGGTTTAGCTGTTACTGATAATCAAAAACGCTTAAGTGTAATGAGAGATAGTGTTACTGGTGCTTTTGGTGTTATGGCTGCTGTTATTTTACTGTTAATCAAAACTTTAGCTTTGGGTGAAATTACTTACTATTCTTGGTTATCTTTAATTCTGGCTACTACTTGGGGGCGTTTTGCTCAATTTGTGGCGATCGCCAATTATCCTTATTTACGAGAAACGGGGAAGGGTGATTTTCATCGCAAAAATTTGCATTTTCCCCAAGATTTTCTATTAATTTCTTTTTTCCTTATCTTACTAATAATTGCTCATTTTTTCTTTACTAGTCAATCTTGGTATCTTATTTTATTTATTCATTTTATTTGTTTGGCGATCTCCATTATAACTGGATTTTGGTTTCATTCACAATTAGGAGGTCATACAGGTGACACTTATGGTGCTACAGTGGAATGGAGTGAGGCTTTTATTTTATGTTTTTTAACTCTATTATGGAATTAAAATAGATCAATAATCATGGTGTTTTGAACAATAGTAATCCTATTTATTTTGAACTATTGATTAAGATAGTAAGCAAAAAAGAACTGAAAGTAAATAATATTTATGTGGATAATTTTATTATTAATCATCATTTTCCTAAGTATTGGTGCAATTTATGGGCGGCATTTAGAAAAAAAAGGAATTACAGCAGAAAATGCCCTAGAAAAATATCAACAATATTTAATTTGGCTAATTATTTTAATAGGTATCATCGTAATTGGATTAGTGATGTTAGAAAAATTCAAATTATTTAACGTGATACCCTCTTTAATTCCCCTCATAATTCGGTTATATTTCATCAGTTATTATTACTATGTATTATTAATAATTGGTAGCTTCAGTATCGGCTTATTAATAGGATTGGAATTAAAACACAGCAAAAATCTCAGTCGTGGAATCCAACTATTTTTAGGGTTAGTTATTCTCACCTTACCCTTATCGATTTTAGTTAATCGAATGTTACCAATTTATCCCTTACTAACTCAAGTAAAAATAAGAGATAATGTAGTATTACAAACTACTAATTATACTTGCGCTCCTTCAACAATCGCTACTTTAACCCGATGGTTTAGTAAGAATCCATTATCAGAAAAAGATGTGGCTAAAATCACTAAAACGAATCGTTTTGGCACATCTATATTAAGAGAAATTGATGCCCTGAAAAAATTAAATTTTAATCCCGAGTTTAGAGAAAAATTGATCGTCAATGATTTAATTAAAATCAAGAAACCCGCTTTACTTCATGTTAGAGAAACGGCTAGCGGCAAAACTTTTCCCCATGCTGTTGCTTTACTATCAATAATGCCAACAGAATCAGACAAAAAAATATTTATTCTCGGCAATCCTCTTAATGGTATTCATCAAAAAACTGAAGAAGAAATGACCTCTTATTGGACTGGAGAAACTATTTTTATCAATCCTAATTAATGCTTATTATTGATAATAAACCTTTAATCATAACTAACGTGACGCTTATTTTGGCGATTTAAAAGATGAACTATTCAATTTTTACGATATTTTAAAAATACAAAACTATGATTACTACTCCAGAAATCACCTATGCTTTACCTGAATTACGTTGTAATTTTGGAGACAGATCGCTTGTGCCTGATGTGGTAGTTTTTCAATGGGAAAGAATCCCTCGCACAGAAAAAGGAAGAATTGCTAATCGTTTTAATACTTATCCAGATTGGAGTATTGAAATTTTATCCCCTGCACAAAGTTATCTTAAAGTTTTAGATAATTTATTATTTTGTTCGCAATATGGTACTAAATTAGGATGGTTAATTCCTCCAGAGGAAGAATTTATTTTAGTGGTTTTTCCCGAACAAAAAGTTAAACTCTTTAAAGCACATGATAGTTTACCCGTATTTAGAAAATATCGAGCTAAATTTAACTGTTAATGATATTTTTAATTGGCTTAATATTTGATTGATTTTATCCAACATTCCCCATTATCCATTACCCATTACCCATTACCCATTACTCATTACCTAATAAAGAATTAATTAATTCTTCTGTGCCATTAACAGGAATAATTTTTATAGCTAATTTTTCAGCAACTTCTCTTAAATTTAAGTCATCTAAAAATTTAGTTTCATCATGTTTTAACATTACAGCAGGAAGCAAAAGTGCATCACCTAAATCTTGATTTGATAGCTTTTCTAATAAATCCTGTCCAGTTAATAAACCTGTTACGGTTATTTCTTGTCCCCAATAACTACTATTAATTGCGATTAATTTTACTTCTAAATTTATTACTTGATTTAATCTTTTTACTAAAGGTTGAAAAGCAAATTCAACGGCATTTCCTACTAACCAAGTGAATCTTTTTTTTGTCTCAATTTTAGTCGGTAATAATTTATTTGCTATTAATTGAAATTCCTTAATAAATTGACGAATTGAGCCTACACCATTTCCTATTTGAGGATAATCTTCATAATCAGATTCAGGAGGCAATGCTAATTGACTAATTAAAAACCATTCATCAGCTAACCAAACAAAATTAGTATTAAATTTTTCTCTAAATTGTATTTGTAAATCTTGTACTTGTTTAATAACTTCTTGTGCTTTTTCTTTGGTAACTGGTATTAATTCATCTTCTGACGGACGAAATTTTGTTAAACCAACAGGCACGATCGCCACACTAATTACTGTTGGTATTTCCCCCGAATAAAAGGAGGCTAAATCTAATATTGTTTTCTCTAATATTTGCCCATCATTAATGTTAGGACAAACTACTACTTGAGCATGAATTTGTAATCTTTTTTCTTTAAACCAATTTAACTGTGATAATATTTGTCCTGCTCGTTCATTTTTTAATAATTGAGTTCTAATTTTACTATCTGTAGCATGAATTGAAACATACAAAGGTGATAGTCTCATTTGTTCAATTCTTGTCCATTCTTTTTCACTCAAATTAGTTAAGGTTAAATAACTACCATAGAGAAAACTAAGTCTATAATCATCATCTTTGAGGTAAAGTGTATTTCTTTTATTTGGTGGCTGTTGATCAATAAAGCAAAAAGGACACTTATTATTACATTGAATTAAACCATCAAAAAGTGCTGTTTCAAATTCTAATCCTAAGTCTTCATCGTAATCTTTTTCTATTTCTAAAAAGTGGGTTTTTTCTTGTTGATCTATTACTTCTAATTCTAAAAATTCATCGGCACATAGATATTTATAATCAATCAAATCTCTGGGTTTAAATTTATTAATTGATACTAATCGATCGCCAATTTCAAAACCTATTTCTGAGGCGATGGAATTAGGGGTAATTTTAGTAATTTTAACTGCATTAATTGTCATTTTTATTATTATTAATTATTTAAAATATTATGATATTGTTAAAATCGCATACTCACATCTAACCAAGTTGATTTGGTTATGGTAGCACTGGTAGAAATATAATCAATGCCTGTTTCTGCTACTTCTTTAATATTATTTAAGGTAATATTTCCTGATGCTTCAATTTTAATTCTAGGGTTATCTTTTCTAATCATTTTAACTGCGATAGTCATATTTTCCACGCTCATATTATCTAACATGATTATATCGGCTGAATTTTTTAAGGCTGTTTCTACTTCTATTAAATTGCTGGTTTCTACTTCAATGGTTAAAGGATAGGGAATATTCTCTCTAATTAATTTAATTGCCTTCTCTATACCTCCAGCAGCTTTGATATGATTATCTTTTATCATTACTGAGTCATCTAAACCCATGCGATGATTTTTTGCACCCCCTACTTGAGTTGCATATTTTTCTAATATACGCATCCCCGGAGTTGTTTTGCGAGTGTCAACTAATTGAGTTGGATAATTGGCGATCGCCTTCACATATTTTCTGGTTAAAGTAGCTACTCCACTTAAGTGCATCACTATATTAAGAGCCACTCTCTCCCCTGTTAATAACCCTCTTATATCCCCCTCCATAGTAGCGATATGTTCCCCCATTTGACCAAAATCGCCCTCTTTAACGAGAGGTGTAAAATTGACTTTTTGATCTAATAATTGAAATACCCTAGCAGCTAGAGGCAAACCAGCCACAATGCCCGACTCTTTTAATAGCCAGTGGGCATTAATCGCTAGAGAATCTCCTGAAAATAGACTTTCTGTTGTGCGATCGCCTCTTCCTATATCTTCTAATAACCATTGTTGTAAAAGAGAATCTAAAACTAACCAAGAGGGCAAATTTACTGTCATAGTTGATAATTAATAGTGAATAGTTGATAATAAGATAGTCTTATTTTAATTCAATTAATCTCAATCACTACCATTTAACAAATACCACTTATCTTGCTTTAAAAACTATGTCCTATTTTCCCTTTAATATTGAAAATTCTTTTAACAATTTGGCGATCGCCTTAATCAATAACTTAAAAAATAATGAATATTTAACCTTAGAATTGTCAGGAGAAAATAGCCATTTTATCCGTTTTAATAAAGCCAAAGTGAGACAAACAGGTATAGTTTTTGATAGTAATATCACCATTAAATTAATCAAAAATAATCGCACCAATTGTGCTACTTTCCCTCTCACTGGAGATCAAGAAACTGATTTGGCGATCGCCATAGAAAATCTTACTTACTTACAAAAAGAAATATCTCAACTACCAGAAGATGATTATCTAGTTTTACCAGAAAATAAAGGTTCATCAAAAGAAATGTATGAAGGGGAATTATTAGACATTAACGAAGCCATAGCAACTATTTGTACCCCCGTTCAAAACTTAGATTTCACAGGCTACTATACAGCAGGAAACGTCATTAGAGCGAATTATAATTCTCTTGGTCAAAAACACTGGTTTTATAATGAATCATTTTTTTTAGACTACTCCTTAATTAATGCTAGTAATAAAGCAGTTAAAAGAACTTTTGCCGATAAAAATTGGTGTAATCAAAATTATCAGAAACAAATAGAAGAAGCAAAAAATCAATTACTCCTGTTAGAAAAAACACCCCATGAATTGAAAAAAGGAAATTATCGAACTTATTTTGCCCCTTCAGCCGTAGCCGATTTAATTAATATGTTTTCTTGGGGTGCAATTAGTGAAGCCTCCATCAGACAAGGAGGAAGTGCCTTAAATAAAATGAGAGACGGACAAAATTTATCACCAAAATTCAGCTTACAAGAAAATTTTACAGCAGGAAACGTTCCTCGTTTTAATGATTTAGGTGAAATAACTCCCGTAGAAATACCCTTAATTACTAACGGAAAATTAATTAATACTTTAATTAGTAGCCGCACAGCAAAAGAATATAAATTAACTTCTAATTATGCCAATAGTTGGGAAACTTGGCGATCGCCAGAATTAAAAGCAGGAAACTTAAAAGAAGAAGAAATTTTAACAAAATTAAATACGGGATTATATTTATCTAACTTACATTACTTAAATTGGAGTGATATTCAAGGAGGCAGAATCACTGGAATGACACGTTATGCCTGTTTTTGGGTCAAAAACGGCGAAATAATTGCCCCCATTCAAGACTTAAGATTTGATGATAGTTTATATAATTTTTTAGGACAAAATTTGATCGATTTTACCCAAAAAAGAGAATTTATTCCCCACATTGATACCTATGAAAAACGTTCAATAGGAGGTTTGTTAACTCCCGGTTTATTAGCAGATAACTTTGCCTTTACTCTATAGTAATTATTCTCTTAAAGGCTTACTTACCTTAGCTTGGGTAGTAAGTAGATAGACAAAATTCATTATATATTGTATCAATAGTAATTATATTTCAGCATTACTGTCTAACTTAATTTCAATTTTTGGACATTTTTTCTTTAATTCTATTTTGTCTTAACTTATTTCACAACAAGTCTAATATAGATACAGGAAGAAAATTTTGTATTATCAATATAATGATACAATCATGGCAAATATTTCCTTACATTAATATTAAAAAAATATGTCAACTATATTAATTACCGGTTCAGCGGGTTTAATTGGATCAGAATCTGTCAAGTTTTTTGCAGAATTAGGTTTTAAAATTATCGGTATTGATAATAATATGCGTCAAACCTTTTTTGGTGCGGAGGCTTCAACTGAATGGAATCGAGATATTCTTGTTAAGCAATATGAAGATCAGTATATTCACTATAATACTGATATTCGTGATGATCAAGCTATATCAGAAATTTTTAAAATTTTTGCTGATGAAATTACTTTAATTATCCATACCGCTGCCCAACCATCTCATGACTGGGCAGTAAAAGACCCTTTTATGGATTTTACTGTTAATGCTAATGGTACTTTAGTTTTACTAGAAAATACTAGAAAATATTGCCCTGATGCCGTTTTCATTTTTTGTTCGACTAATAAAGTTTATGGGGATACTCCTAATTTATTACCGTTAAGAGAACAAGAGTTTAGATGGGAAATTGATCCTAATCATGCTTACCATAAAGGTATTGATGAAAATATGAGTATTGATCAAACTAAACATTCTCTATTTGGTGCTTCTAAAGTGGCTGCTGATGTGTTAGTTCAAGAATATGGTCGTTATTTTAACATGAAAACCGCTTGTTTTCGTGGGGGATGTTTAACAGGCCCTAGTCATTCAGGAACTAAATTACATGGATTTTTATCTTATTTAATGAAGTGTACTATGACTAAACAACCTTATGAAGTTTATGGTTATAAAGGCAAACAAGTTAGAGATAATATTCACAGTTATGATTTGGTAAATGCTTTTTATCATTTTTATCAGTCTCCTCGTATTGGGGAAGTTTATAATATTGGCGGCTCACGTTTTAGTAACTGTTCGATGTTAGAGGCTATTTCTATTTGTGAAGAAATTAGTGATCAAAAATTAAATTGGAATTATGTAGAATCTAATCGTATTGGCGATCATATTTGGTGGATTAGCGATGTAGCTAAATTTCAAAGTCATTATCCTAATTGGAAACTAACTTATAGTATTAAGGATATTTTACAAGAAATTTTTACTGATAATATTGAACGCTGGGGTTAATCATAACTAATTAAATATTCAATAAATAATTCCTAAGCTATAATTTTGTGGTACACATTTAAAAAATTTTAATTAATTCATTAAATCATGGCAACATTTATCGTTAATAGTACCGCAGATAATACAACTTCAGATACTTTTACAACTCTTCGAGAAGCAATTAATTCAGCTAATGCTAATGGTGTTGGTGTGGATACTATCGTTTTTTCTATCCCTTTTAATTCAACTATTAATTTAACTCAAGGTGAACTTGATATTAATACCAGTCTTACTTTAATTGGTGGTTCTAATTTAACTATTCGTAATCAAAACAATGCCGATATTTTTAACGTGAATGCCAACGGTAGCATTGTAAAATTACTTAATCTTACTTTGCAAAATGCTTTAAATGGGATTGAAGTTAATGCTAATAATTCAACAATAGAACTTACTAATATTAGAATTATTAACAATAATGCTAATGGTATTTTAGTTAAAGGTAATCAAAATACTTTAAATATCCTTAATTCTTCAGCCGATAGTAATGCACAAAGTGGTATTCAGTTAATTGATGGAGATAATAATTTAATTAAAGGTGTTACTGTTTTTCTTCGTAATAATGGACAAAATGGGATTAAATCTAATAACGGTTCAATCAATAACCGTCTTGATTTGTTAAGTGCTACGATTACGGGTAATAGTGCTAATAACGGATTATTTACTGATTACGGCATTGATTTAACTGGAAGTGGTACTAATGCGAAAATAAATTCTAGTAATATTTCTAATAATGATAATGGTTTAAGATTTGCCTCAGACTCAAAGATTGAGATTATCGGAAGTAATATTAATGGAAATCTTGGTACGGCTGGAATTAGCATTGCTGATACTTCTTTTTTAAATCTTCAGTCTTCTAACATTAATAATAATGTAGGCAAGGGGCTTAGTGTCGGTAGTGTTAATACAGTCAATATCAATAACAGTATTTTTAATCAAAATACTACGGATGGATTTTTTGCTGTTGATAACAATACTATTACGATCGCCGCTAGTCAATTTGTAGGTAATGCTACCAGCGATGATGGCATTGAAATTAACGCTAATAACAGTCTAAAAATTTCTAATACTTCCATTCTTAATAATGGTGATGATGGCATTGATGCCAATGGAATTTTAGGTACTAATAACATTCTTGAAATCAGTGTAAGTAATATTAATACCAATGGAGATGATGGAATCGATTTAAGTGATAACAATTCTTTAAAAATTATTGGCTCTAATATCAATAGTAATGTTAGTGATGGTATTACAGGAGATAATGGGAATATTATTGAAATTACATTTAACCCCGGTAATAATCAACCTACTGTTATTGGCGGCAATGGTAATGATGGTATCAATTTAGATAATAATAACGGTTTAACTATTACTGGTACTGCTATTAATAGTAATTTGGGTGATGGTATCGATATTAATGAGAATTTTGCCTCTGGTTTTGCGGCCAGTACTACTAAAATTGAGATTACCAATAGTCAAATTGCTGGAAATATTGATAGAGGGCTTGAATTAGGGGTGACAGGTACAAATGTTATCCCCCCTGTTGATCCAAATTTTTCTAATGCTAATTTATTATTGGGGGGTGTACAGATTACTCAAAATACTGGTGGGGGTATTTTCTTAGGAGATGGTTTTCAAGGTCTTCTTCAACAAAATACAATTACAGGTAACTCTACTACTGGTAATGGTGGCGGTATTAATATTGAAGGGAATAGTTTTCTTGGATTAATATCTAATACGATTACGGGAAATATTGCTGATAAAGATGCTAATAATATCGGCTCAGGAGGTGGTATTGCTAATAATTCATTAGCGGGAATACCTGTTCTAATTAGCGGAAATACTATTTCTGGGAATCAAGATTTAACTACTATGGGTAATATTTTCCCTGATATTGCTGGTGCTGTTGCTGATTTTGGGGGTAATACCATTGGTAG
>CAZWLZ010000059.1:0-14086 GCA_964634505.1 uncultured bacterium
TGGTAACGCTCTCTAATACTTTTAGCGGTCGTGATTTAGAATCAAGCGGTTTCGCTTGGTGGTCAGGTAATGCAAGATTAATTAATCTTTCAGGCAAATTATTAGGCGCTCATGTTGCTCATGCGGGTTTAATCGTATTTTGGGCAGGTGCAATGACTTTATTTGAAACAGCCCACTTTATTCCCGAAAAACCCATGTACGAACAAGGGTTAATTTTATTACCTCACATTGCAACTTTAGGTTGGGGTGTAGGTCCTGGTGGTGAAGTAGTTGATACTTTTCCTTTCTTTGTAGCGGGTGTCTTGCATTTAATTTCCTCTGCCGTTTTAGGTTTAGGTGGACTTTATCATGCTTTAAGAGGTCCTGAAACTTTAGAAGAATATTCTAGTTTCTTTGGCTATGACTGGAAAGATAAAAATCAAATGACCAATATCATCGGTTATCACTTAATTCTTTTAGGATGTGGTGCATTTTTATTAGTGTTTAAAGCCATGTTCTTTGGTGGTGTCTATGATACTTGGGCTCCAGGTGGTGGTGATGTCAGAGTTATTACCAATCCTACCCTTAATCCTGCGATTATCTTTGGTTATTTAATTAAAGCACCTTTCGGCGGAGAAGGCTGGTTTATCAGTGTTGATAATATGGAAGATATTATCGGCGGTCATATTTGGGTTGGTTTAATCTGTATTGCTGGTGGTATTTGGCATATTTTAACTAAACCTTTTGCTTGGGCTCGTCGTGCTTTAATTTGGTCAGGAGAGGCTTATCTTTCCTACAGTTTAGGTGCACTTTCCTTAATGGGCTTTATTGCTTCTGTAATGGTTTGGTATAACAATACTGCTTATCCTAGCGAATTTTTTGGACCTACTGGTGCTGAGGCTTCTCAATCACAAACTTTGACTTATTTAATTCGTGACCAACGTTTAGGAGCGAATGTCGGTTCTTCTCAAGGACCTACCGGATTAGGTAAATACTTAATGAGATCGCCAACTGGTGAAATCATTTTCGGTGGTGAAACCATGCGTTTTTGGGACTTTCGTGGTCCTTGGTTAGAGCCTCTTCGTGGTCCTAACGGTTTAGATTTAGATAAAATCAGAAATGATATTCAACCTTGGCAAGTACGTCGTGCTGCTGAGTATATGACTCATGCTCCTTTAGGTTCATTAAATTCTGTGGGTGGCGTTATTACTGACGTAAACTCCTTTAATTATGTATCTCCTCGTGCATGGTTAGCGACTTCTCACTTTGTATTAGGTTTCTTTTTCTTAGTTGGACATTTATGGCATGCAGGACGCGCTCGTGCTGCTGTAGCTGGTTTTGAAAAAGGAATTGATCGTGAAACAGAAGCTTGTTTATCTATGCCTGATCTTGACTAATCAATTTATGTTTTAGTCTTTCCTAAAACTCCGGCTGTCATGGCTGGAGTTTTATTTTTTTAACTTATTTCTTGATTAAGAAGAGATTGAAAATCTTTAACATTGGCGATCGCCGCAGATTCTAAGAGAAAATATTGCAATTTATTAGTATCATCAACTAGGTTTATTTTTGTTACCAAGTCTAAGGGAATATGACTAAATCTTTTTTCAAGGATATTAATAATATTGCTTCTAATACTTTGTTTAATGAGTTGGTCAAGTTGTTGATTTTTATGTAAAATCTCTTGCTCTTTTTGAGAAAATTGTTGTTCTTTTTGTTTGATAAATTGCTCTTTTTGAGAAAATTCTTGTTCTTTTTGTTTGATAAATTGTTCTTTTTGAGAAAATTGTTGTTCTTTTTGAGCATATTGTTGTTCTTTTTGAGCATATTGTTGCTCTTTTTGAGCATATTGTTGATCTTTTTGAGCATATTCCATATCTTTATGAGCGTATTTTTCTGCTAATTCTCTATCTATAAGTGATTTTAAACTCATAATTAATTCCTCTGTTTCATTTTCTATTTTTAATGATTTTTTTTGATTCGCTTTAATGGCATTTAATAATCCATAAATTGATTTTAAGATAATTTTTTTTGTTTGATCATTCTCTACTAATGATTCTAATTCTTTAATAGCTGGATATTGAATTTTTTCTCTACCTAATAATCTTAACCATAATGTGTCCCTAGTTTTTGGTAATTGATGGATGGCGACTATTCCCGTTGACAATCCTTTGGCTAAAAAATAAACTCCTTTTTCCCAATTGTCCTTACTTTGTGCTTGAAAATCAGCCAAAACTTTTGCTGAAATAGTCGGCGTAATAATCCATAAAAAAAATAATTCTCTCTCGTTAATTTTTCTGTTTTCTCGTTTAATTTCTCTAATTTCATTTTGTTGAATATCTAATAATTTACCTAAACAGTCCTTAATTTGATCTGGAGTTACGGGGTTACGATATACTTCAAAAAGGCTCGTAGTTTGAGCCATTTTACCTAATAAGCCTAATGTTTCTGGAGTTGTGGGGACGGGTTTATCTGGGATGAATAAGACATCTATTTGTCTTCTTTGACTACTCACATCTGCACTAGGAATTACTTTCCCGTAGTCTTGATATAATTCTGGTAGAAATTCTTTAACAAATTCATCATGAGGAAATTTAGACATTATTTAAGTCAAAGTAATTAATTTTGACAATTATAAGGGCGAATTAGGATTATTTGACATTTTCTAATTATAACTATCAATTATTTCTGTTTTAAAATTAACTACATTCCCAATAACGGCGATCGCCGGTGCAGAAAAATCAGCTTTTAAAACTTGATTAAGAATATTGCCTAAATCTCCCACTAATTCTTCTTGGTGGGGAGTTGTACCCCAACGAATTAAAGCAATGGGCGTATTTTCACTCAAACCACTATTTCTTAATTGTTCAATAATATTCGCTAAATTTTGGACTCCCATATAAATTACGATGGTTTCCGAACCTTTGGCGATCGCCGACCAATTAATCTGATGTCTATATTTACCAACAGATTCATGGCCTGTAACAAAAGTCACAGACGAACTATAATCCCTATGGGTTAAGGGAATATTTGCATAAGCTGAAGCGGCAATACCAGAAGTAACCCCCGGCACTACTTCAACAGAAATATTTGCCCTAATTAAATCAGCCATTTCCTCGCCCCCACGACCAAAAATAAAAGGATCACCACCTTTCAATCTTACGACAACAGCATTACATTTCGCTTTTTCAATCAATAATTTAGTAGTCTCTTCTTGAGGTAAAGAATGGCGTTGATTACGCTTACCGACATTAATTTTTTCTGCCTTAACATTAATCATAGCTAGTATTTCAGGACTAACTAAGGCATCATAAATAACCACATCAGCAAACTCTAATAAAGTTTTGCCTTTAATCGTCAGCAATCCAGCATCACCAGGGCCTGCACCCACAAGATAAACTTTACCAAAACTATTATTTTTATTCATAAATTTTCATAATTATCAATTATTTCTTCATCAATTATCAATTAGAATCATAGCTAATCATCAGTTAATTAGAAAAAAAAATGAATACTAATCAATTTGACTCCATAATTCCTTATAATAATCACCCCTTACATTTTATGTTCGCCCCCAAAAATGTAGCTTTAATTGGGGCAACTGAAAAGCCCAACAGTGTAGGCCGAACATTGCTTTGGAACTTAATTAGTAACCCCTTCGGAGGTACAGTATATCCCGTTAATCCGAAACGTCATAGCGTTTTAGGTATTAGGGCTTACAAAAGTCTTACAGAAATTCCCGAACAAATCGAATTAGTTATTATTGCCACACCTGCGATCACCATTCCGACCGTTATCAAAGAGTGTGTTAATAACGGTGTTAAGGGGGTAATAATAATTTCTGCTGGTTTTAAAGAAATTGGTGCGGAAGGCTTTAAATTAGAGCAGGAAATCATCACTGAAGCAAGAAAAGGTAATATCCGTATTATTGGTCCAAACTGTTTAGGGTTAATGAGTCCGATTTCGGGATTAAATGCTACTTTTGCAGGGGCGATGGCACAAAAAGGCAATGTGGGTTTTATCAGTCAAAGTGGAGCTTTTTGCACTTCAATTTTAGATTGGAGTTTTCAAGAAAATATTGGCTTTAGTGCTTTTATCTCTATTGGTTCGATGATTGATGTTAATTGGGGAGATTTAATTTATTATTTGGGCGATGATCCTTATACTAAAAGTATTGTAATTTATATGGAATCTATTGGTAATGCTCGAGCTTTTCTCTCGGCCGCTCGTGAAGTTGCTTTGACTAAACCTATTATCGTCATTAAGGGTGGACGTACTCAAGAAGCTGCTTTGGCAGCCTCTTCCCATACAGGGGCATTAACGGGCAGTGATGAGGTGTTAGCCGCTGCTTTTAGACGTTGTGGGGTGTTGCAAGTAGATACGATCAATGAAATTTTTGATATGGCTGAGTTATTATCAAAACAACCTCGCCCCCAAGGTAAAAAGTTAACTATTATAACCAATGCAGGAGGGCCGGGGGTTTTAGCGACAGATGCCTTAACTTTTGGTAATGGTAAATTAGCTCCTTTGAGTGATGAAACGATCGCCAAATTAAATGAAATTTTACCTTCTCATTGGAGTCATAGTAATCCCATTGATATATTAGGAGATGCTACACCTGAGCGTTATGCCAAAACCTTAGAAATTGCAGCTAATGATAGTAATAGTGATGGATTGTTAGTTATTTTAACACCTCAAGACATGACCGATCCAACTCAAACGGCGATCGCCTTAAAAACTATTGCTAGTGAAATTAAGCATAAACCAATTTTAGCTAGTTGGATGGGAGGAAATACCGTTAAAGAAGGGGAAAAAATTTTAAATGAAGCGGATATTTTTACAGAATCTTATCCTGATGATGCGGTGCGTTTATTTAATTTGATGTGGAAGTCTAATTATAATTTGAGAGGATTATATGAGACTCCAGCTTTACCTGCAGAAAATGGAAAAATAAATCGACAACAAGCCACAGATATTATTAATAAAGTGCGTAACTCTGGGCGTACTTTATTAACTGAATTTGAAGCAAAAAATTTATTGAGTGCTTATGGTATTCCCACAGTAGTAACTAAAATTGCTTTTACCGAAGAGGAGGCCATTAATATTGCTAATCAATTTACTTCAGAAGGAGAAGCAAATCAAGGAGTTGTTTTAAAATTATATTCTGAAACCATTACCCATAAAACCGATGTAGGAGGAGTTAAATTAAATTTACGATCGCCAACAGAAATAATTAAAGCATTTCAAGAAATAAAAAAAGCTGTCAATTCAGAAGACTTTTTAGGGGTAACAGTGCAACCGATGATTAAATTAGATGGCTATGAATTGATTATTGGTAGTAGTATTGATGCTCAATTTGGGCCAGTTTTATTATTTGGCACAGGAGGCCAATTAGTAGAAGTATTTCAAGATCGATCATTAGCATTGCCTCCATTAAATACCACTTTAGCCAAAAGAATGATGGAACAAACTAAGATATATAAAGCATTAAAAGGTGTAAGAGGTCAAAAATCTGTTGATTTAGAACAATTACAAGAAATTTTGGTTACTTTTAGTCAATTAATAGTAGAAAATAAATTGATCAAAGAATTAGATATTAATCCTCTTTTAGCTTCTGTTGAGGGCTTTATTGCCCTTGATGCAAGGGTTTTATTACATCCTCTTGAAATAGATGTTAATTGTTTACCATCTTGTGCTATCCGCCCCTATCCGAATCAATATGTTAATCAAAGTCAATTAGCCAATCAAACAGAGATAATTATTCGTCCAATTCGCCCCGAAGATGAACCATTAGTATTACAATTTGCTCGTAGTCTTTCTCAAGAAACTATTTATTGTCGTTATTTTCATTTCATTAAAACTAAAACTCTTATCTCTCACGAAAGATTAGCTAGAAAATGTTTTATTGATTATGATCAAGAAATTGGCATAGTTGCAACACCTTTAATGGAAGATAATGAGCAACCTAACATTTTGGCGATCGCCAGATTAAATAAATTACATGGTAATAATCAAGAGGCCGAATTAGGGTTAATAGTATCCGATGATTTTCATCGCTTAGGAATAGGTTCAAAATTAGTGAAACAATGCCTAGAAATTGCGAGTAAAGAGAATATTAAGTTAATTACTGCTTATATTTTGCCCGAAAATCAAGCCATGATTAATTTATGTCAAAAATTAGGATTTCAATGGAAAAAAGAAGACGACTTAATTAAAGCCACCTATTCAATTAACAACGATTAAATTTAATCTATTTTTTTAACAAGAGTAAAGATTTTAAAACTTTTTACTCTTGAATTTTTGGCTTTTTCCTAAAATTGAAATTCCCCTAAGTAGTGACCAGAGTTAATTATTGATTATTAGCTAAATCCCACGCCAATTTAGCAGCCCCTTTTATTCCCGCATCATTACCCAATTGGGCTTTTAAAACTTGTAATCCTTCCCTAGAAGTTGGTAAAACCCTTTTTTCAATTTCAGCCATTAAACTAGGATAAAAAAACTCAAAACTCGCACTTACTCCCCCTCCCAAAATAATAGCTTCTGGTGTTAATACATACATAAATGTAGCAATACCAGCCCCTAATTGCTTACCATAATTTTGCCAAAATGTCAAGGCTTGGCGATCGCTATTTTGAGCTAAAAGCCCTAATTCACGAGGATTTTTACCACTATCTCTGATGATAGCACTAGCGGAGCAGTGTTGTTCCAATGAGCCATTATTTCCACTATTACAAGGACGATTTTCATCAGTATAATTAAGACTGATTAAGCCCAACTCTCCAGCAGTGCCATAATGACCAGTAAATAGCTTACCATTTAAAATAATAGCACCACCGACACCAGTACCTAAAGTCAATAACACAAAATTTTGAAACTTCTTACCAAACCCAAGCCAAGCCTCACCTAAACCTGCACAATTAGCATCATTAGCCAAAGTAGTTTGAATGCCTGTATTTTTTTCCAATTCTTCAGCAAGAGGCACATTATGCCAACCACTAAGATTAATAGCAACCGTAGCAATTCTATTAGTTACATCAGTAGAGCCTGGAGTGCCTAATCCTATTGCAACACATTGTTTATGTTTATTTAATTGATTAATTTTGGCTGCTATTATTTCGATAACAGCCTCAGGAGTTGAAGGTTGAGGAGTTGAAATAGATAAAGACTCTAAACAAGTGCCATCTTCAAGAAATCTTCCAAATGCGATATTTGTGCCACCTAAATCTATGCCAATTACTTCCTGTTGATTATTCATTAAACAATTTGTTAAACCATAATATAGAGAACTTGCTTACCTCTAATTTTTAATCATAGTGGGTCAATTGTCAACTTTTTTCTAACTTTGTTGAGCAAACATTTCTCGTAGTATGTTGGCTGGATCAATGTAATTGCCATTATACATTAAACCCCAGTGTAAATGGGGACCAGTAGTACGTCCAGTCATTCCTACTCTAGCAATTCTAGCACCTGCGGGGACAAATTGACCTTCAACTAAAAGGATACCACCATTACGATCTAATAATACTCGACCTTTGTTGGTATTTTCAACAGTTCCCATCAAATGACAATAAACATGATTCCAATTACCAGATTTAATATTAATCATCGTACCACAAGCAGTATGATCAGAAAGTTCGACAATTTGTCCACTCCACCAATTTCTAACATAACTACCCATAGGTGCAGCTAAATCTAATCCTTGATGAAATTGTCTGTCTCTAGTAACAGGATTTATACGATAACCAAAACCAGAGGTATAAGATTGAAAATTCTCCACGGGAAAAGAAGCTTGTTGCCAAACACGACTAACATTAGTAGCTTTAATTGGTTTTGCTGTAACTTTTTCTCCTTGACAAAACCATATATTTATGCTAGTAAAAATTATAATTGTGGTAAAAAAAGTTAGTCCTAATTTAATAAATTTATAAGTTTTAATTCGTTTTAGCTTAGAAATACCTACCATTTTAAAAAGATGTGATTATCTGTAAATATATTGATTAATTTTTATTAACTATTTAACCATGAATTTTAAAATTTGAAAAATTTTTTTATCTTACATACTGTCAATGTCTTAAAAATGGAGATAATTCAAGTATCAAGAAATCCTTAAAGAAGTTTTATGACTAAGAAAAACTGAAGGATTATCACAAGAGGAAGTCCTTTTAGTAATTAGTCAATTATCAAGATGTTTTGGCTATATAGATTTGGCGATCGCCAGTAAAATTAAGACATTAAAAATACCTCAATTAGAAGCCCTCAGCGACAGTGTGTTTGATTTTACTAATGATCATGGAGTAATACCAAGTTCTTTTTTTAGGTTCTCTGGGATATTTTCTGCGTTGGTAAGTTTGCTTTTATCAGGCCATACAGTCTCTGAATTCCATTTAATATCTTTGAGATTAGCAAAAAAGAGTTGAGCCTGAGAAAGGTCAGCCCCAGAGAGGTCAGCCCCAGAGAGGTAAGCGTGAGAGAGGTTAGCCTTAGAGAGGTTAGCAAATTTGAGTTCAGCTTGAGTGAGATCAGTCACAGTGAGTTCAGCTTGAGTGAGATCAGCCTTAGTGAGGTCAGCAAATTTGAGTTGAGCCTTATAGAAGTTAGCCCTAAAGAGGTTAGCCCTAGAGAGGTTAGCCCTAGAGAGGTTAGCATTAGAAAGGTCAGATACTAAGAGGTTAGCCTCAGAGAGGTTTGCCTTAGAGAGGTTTGCTCCAGAGAGTTTAGTCTCAGAGAGGTTAGCCTTAGACAGGTTAGCCTTAGACAGGTTCGCATCAGAAAGGTTCGCAAATTTGAGGTTAGCCCCAGAGAGGTTAGCCTCAGAGAGGTTGAGCTTCAATTTGCCAACAATCTCAGTTTCAATTAAAAAATTAATAACACTGGTTTTACGTTCTGTGTCGTTTTCAAATCTTCTTAAAATAGATAGCGTTCTAGCTCGAATTACATCCAGTGAAGAATCTAAAAGCACTTGTTCAGGTGTAAGTTCAGATGAATTAGCCTTATAAGAAAGTGCGATTAAGTTGCTATCAATTAACAGCCCGGACAATCTATCAAAGTAAGTTTGTAAAACTTCTTCTTTAATTTCATTGTCTGCACGTTCTTGCTGTTTTTGTTGTAGAATATATCCCATAAATACTAATATTAACGGCACTCCTAAAAGACTTCCCCAATCCCAAAGAGTTTTCCCGTCATCATATTTAAAGGTTTCTATCGTTTTAACTATATTACCTTGCTTGTCTTTTTCAGTTGTCTTGGTCGAGGGGTTATCCTTTCCGATCGAGGGGTTATCCTTTCCGATGCCAATTCCACCAGGCCATAATATCGGCGGTAATATCCACCGAACTAAAACAACGCCAAAGACACAGATTAAGCCAATCATTATTCGCCGAGAGAATTTTTTTGGTATTGACCGAGAGATTTTTTTGAGCTTAGAAAGCATTATGAGAAAAATAATTTATAATCGTTAATTTTATCGCAATTTTATTTGTTCTTACACCCACAAAAAAGCTATTAATTTTTCTGCTTTGGCGATAAAAAAGCTATTAATTTTTCTGCTTGGCGATCGCCAATATATATAAATTTAGAATTCAACTATAATGAATTGATAATTAACTTTAATTAATTAGCTCAAAAAGAAAATGTACAATGTAAAAAAAATCCCTGTGATCTTACTTTTGGTAATAAGTTCGGCAGGAGTTATTACAAGCTGTCAAAAAGTTAGTCAAAATACTTTGAACGAATCCGTTACTCAACCTGCTATGGATCATCATAATATGATGATGGGTAATGATTCCATGAATTTAGGTGTAGCAGATGCAGAATATGATTTGAGATTTATTGATGCCATGATTCCTCACCATGAAGGGGCGATCGCCATGGCTAAAGATGCTTTAACTAAATCTTCACGAAAAGAAATGAAAAATTTGGCTCAAGCTATCATTACCGCCCAAAAAAAAGAAATTGCCGAAATGAAAAAGTGGCGTAGTAGTTGGTATCCAAAAGCTCCTCAAACTCCTATGGCTTGGTCATCACAAATGAATCATTCTATGCCCATGTCTTCTGAACAAATGAACGCCATGATGATGACCATGGATTTAGGGAAAGCGGATAAAGATTTTGATTTAAGATTTATTGATGCCATGATTCCTCACCATGAGGGGGCGATAACTATGGCAGAAGATGCTTTAAGTAAATCAAAAAGACCAGAAATTCAAAAATTAGCAAAAAATATTATTTCATCTCAAGAAACTGAAATTAAACAATTAGAACAATGGAGAAAAAATTGGTATTAGGGTGTTAGGATGTCAGGGATATTTTTAATTCTTTAATTGGGCAATAACTAAATTATCTCAATTATCAATTGTAACTTGATTATCTAAGGCTTTTTTAGCAATTTTAGTTACATAAATAGTAACAGCAATAGTAGCAATTAAACCAATAATATTTAATACTAATTTGAGAGTATTTCCTTGACTGGCACTTTGTCCAATAAATCCAATATAAACATACATAATCGTACCAGGCATCATGCCAATCCAAGAAGCTAAAACATAATCTCTTAAACTAACTTGAGTGACACCAAAAGCATAATTTAAAAACACAAAAGGAAAGAGAGGAGAAAGACGAGTTAAACTAACAATTTTCCAACCTTCCTTATTAACGGCAAGGTCAATTGCTTTAAAATTAGGTTGTTTTTCTATCTGTTTTTCTACCCAATTTCTTAACAAATAACGACCAACTAAAAAAGCAAAAGTTGCCGCCAAAGTAGAGGCAATTGATACTATAATTGAGCCTTTTATTACCCCAAAAATTAACCCCGCACTTAAGGTTAAAATCGCTCCCGATATTAATAATAAAGTACAAATTATATAAAGCAAAATAAAGGCGATCGCCCCTAAATTACCTAAACTTTCAATGTAATTAATAGCTTCATTTAATAACTTATTAATCTGTTCAAATATACCTAGTTTACTCGCAAAAATAATTAAGATTATTATAAAAATAATAGTTATTACTAATTTTAAATTTTTATTAATTTGATTCATTTTTATTACTTTTATTTGTACTAATTATTAAGAGAAATAAATTATTAAAATGCTTATTTATTATAGTAATGAGCCACCACAACTTGAGCCGTTACCTGCCGTACAACCATAACAATAATTATTAGTTTTAATCTCATTAATTACATCTAAATTATCTAATTGTAATAATTTTGATACTGTTAATAGTTCACCCTGAAAATCAGTTGCTTGTAATAATTCCATCTGATTAAAATCACAATCATAAACATTACCTAAATAATCGATCGAAAGTTCATTTTTACACATTAAATAGTCTAAATTATCAGCATTAAAATTACTTTCTAAAAACTTTAAATAACTATCATATAAATTTTGTTTTTGTAAATAAATTTTAGTACGTCCAATCGGTAAATTAGTAATAGTTAATAAATGATTAAAAATGATCTTAAATTCTGTTTTTAAATAGCTCTTATAATCAATTTCTAATTGTGTTTGATTAGGGGTTAATTTGAAATTATTACTATTAGGTAAAACAGGATTATAAACTAAATCTAAAATCAAATTTTGATCATAACCATAACCCAAATCATTCAATTTTTGTAACGCTTTAATCGAACTATGATAAACGCCATTACCTCGCTGTTGATCAACATTTGACTCTAAATAACAAGGCAAAGAAGCAACTACTCTTAATTGATTTTCAGCAAAATATTCTGGTAAATTTTCGTAACCTTTTTCACCAAAAATAGTTAAATTAGAACGTACAATAACTTCTTTTTGATTAGCTTTGGCAGCAGTAACAATTTCTTTAAATCCGTAATTCATTTCGGGCGCACCACCAGTTAAATCAACGGTTTTTATTTGCGGAAATTTATTAATTAATTCAATGATTTGTTGACAAATTTCAGGAGTTAATTCTTCAATGCGTTTTGGTGATGCTTCCACATGGCAATGATTACAGGCAAGATTACATTTTTTACCCAAATTTATTTGTAAGACAGTAATTTTTTCCTTTCTTAAAGAATGATGAATTTTTTCACGAAAAGGAATAACAGAAGATGGGATTAAAGTTTGATGCATAGTTAGTTATAATTGCTTTTTAGTAATAAAAATTGCTTAGTATTTTAACAACATTTATTATTAGATAAAATATCAGAATTATTATTATTAATTATTCCTTGATAATTGTTACCTTTTGTTTCCTTAGGGTAACGAATTTTCTCTTTTTCACAGTTATAAATTTCTGCTTTTTCTAAGGGAATTTCTTGATAAGAACGAATAGGAATTATATCTTGTTGATAAGGACTTTTTTCACGGGTTAAAAGGTCATATGTTTTTTGACAAACTGCCATTCTTTCTCCTCTTAAATAAGTGTTATTATCATCATCTTCAACTTTTTTCCAAGGCCCTTTATAGATAACTGCTTGATTAGTTTCTAAACATTTTCCTTCTTTTCCTTTATAGGCACTTACCGTTAATGATCTAAATTCAATGCCATCAATTACTTGCCAAGGTTCAAATTGTCTTTCTAATATTTCTATGCCATAAAAACCGACATTTTCAAACATCTTTAAAAATTCATTTTCTTTAAATGCCCCTGAAAGACAACCACTCCATAATTCTGGATCATTTATTATTTTATCTGTCGGATTTTCGTCACAAACTATATCAGAAATAACTGCTCTACCCCCCTTCTTTAATACTCTATAGATTTCTTTAAATAAATTTTGTTTATCTTCTGTTTTAACTAAATTTAATACACAATTAGACACAATAACATCAATACTACTATCTTTAATTAAAGTTTTTTCTTTCTTTAAATAGTCACATTGTTGATCAAATTTTCTTAAATCTTCAAGAGAAGAAATAGGATAATTTTTTAACCATTCTTCTACTTCTAATAAAGGTAATTTTAAGTCTTGTATTTTACCTTTAAAAAATTGAATATTATCATATCCTAATTTATTAGTAATTTCTGTTTTATACTTATTAGCTAAATATAACATTTCATTGTTAAAATCGATCCCAATTACTCGCCCATTTTTACCTACTTTTTGAGCAATAATATAACAATTTTTACCCCCTCCTGAGCCTAAATCTAAGACGGTTTCGCCTTCATTTATATAGCGAGTCGGATCGCCACAACCATAATCTTTGGTGATAATTTCTTCTGGTATTATTTGTAAATAATTATTGTCATACTCGGTTGGACAACATAGGTTAGGTTGTGCTTTTTTTGCCCCTTCTTCATAGCGATTTATAACTTCTGTTTCAATATCGTAATTCATTTTTGATTCCTATTGATGCTTGATTTTTTTATGTTAATTTATCTGATGATTACTGAAACATCTTATTAAAATTAAGTAAGAAAATGTGATTATTTTTTAAATTTAATTTGTTCCCATGTTAATTTTTGTTGCAATGTCTTGACATCTCCGTCTTTAACTGCATTTTTTATCTCTCTAATATAATGAGCATTGGCGATCGCCTCTTCCTTTGATCTAGAACTGGTATCAAAGCATTTTTCGATGGCCTGAAAAATACCAACACGACGAACTTTAGTAAAAAATTGTCTTTCTGTATCAAGTAACCTAGTCATTAATTCTAAGTGCATAGGATCATCTTCGCAAATTTCTTGTAAAAGATTCCACTCATCAACACCTAAAAGATTATCAGTGGCATCAATACGAGAATCTAAAAAAACTTCCCCTGTCACCTCTTGATAAATACGAGGCAAACTATCATCAAATTCATGCTTTTCCTCTAACCAAATACGCCTAATTTCGCTTAACTCTTCCATGCTAATTAAAGTAAGATTTTCAAAACCTTCAGGGGCAAATTTTCTTACCTCAGTTTGAGCTTTTAAAACTTGAGTTAACCAATACTCACGCCAATATTTAGTATAAGGGCCGGGTATCGGTGCAATAGTAGTATTACCATCAACATTACGTTCAAATAACTCAATTTTGCCGTAAATTCTCCGAAAATCTCTTTTATCATGGTCATTTTGAATATCTAATTCATCTCGAATATCTAAAAGAGGTTGTAACCATTCTTTTTCTTCATCATTTTGAATCATGGCTTCCATAGATTTA
>CAZWLZ010000060.1:0-14017 GCA_964634505.1 uncultured bacterium
CTCATTCGGTAACGGGTGCGTTGCTTAGTAATGGTGAAATTCGCATTACTGATGTGGATGATTTTCCTGTTAATGTACCTCCTAGTAATAATATGCTGTTCACTATTCATCGTGATATGCCTGGTATTATTGGGCGTATCGGTTCATTATTGGGCAATTTTAACGTTAATATCGCTAGTATGCAGGTGGGACGTAAAATTGTGCGCGGTGATGCTGTAATGGTATTAAGTATTGATGATCCTTTACCTGAAGGTATTTTACCAGAAATCATCAAAGTACCGGGTATTACGGATGCTTATACAGTAACACTTTAATTTTTAATTTTTTCAATGGTAGGGTATGACAATTAACAGTTTTACCCTACCAATTTAGAATTAATTAAAAATTAAAAAATTTTATTAAAGAATTTTATTATTTAACTTAAATTTGATCGCAATCATCACAATATAATTAATGATTAATAAATGGTGGGAAGTAACAGTAGATGCCCATTCTGATTTAGAAGAAACAATTTTTTGGCGTTTAGAAGAAATAGGTTGTAAAGGTAGTGCTTCTCAAATTAAGGACGATTCTATTTGTGTTAAGGGTTATTTATCGGTCATTTCTATTGATGTACTTGATTTAGCAGCTTTATCCTTAAAATTACGTCAAGATGCTATTTTAACTAATCAATCTTTTCCTGTAATTAATTGGCAGTTAATTGATGAGGAAGATTGGTCGAGTAGTTGGAAATCTCATTGGCAACCTATGGAGATTGGCGATCGCCTATTAATTAATCCCGCTTGGTTAGAAACACCACAAAATACTGACAGAATTATTATTAAACTCGACCCTGGATCGGCTTTTGGTACAGGAGTACATCAAACTACTCAACTGTGTTTAGAATCTTTAGAAATGCAATTAGATGGAGAAGATAATAGTGAGATGATGATTGCTGATATTGGTTGTGGTTCTGGTATTTTGGCGATCGCCGCTAGTTTATTTGGCGTAAAAAATATTTATGCCGTTGATAATGATCTTTTAGCAGTAAAAGCAACAAATGAAAATAGTTATCTTAATAATATTGATAATATCAATGTAGTACATGGTAGTATTAAACAATTACAAGCCATGACAGACCAAAAATTTGACGGCATCGTTTGTAATATTTTGGCAGATGTAATTAAACCAATGATTCCAGAAATGGGAGAAATTATTAAACCAAAAGGTTGGGCTTCTTTAAGTGGAATTATTGTATCTCAATCTATAGAAATTGCCAATATTTTAGAACAAAATGGCTGGGTAATTTCTTCTGTATGGAAAAGAGATGATTGGTGTTGTTTAAATGCCCGAAGAGACATTGACAATTAAAAACATTTTCGGTTTTTGCTTGATTAAAATATGATTATGTCTCGCAAAGGCGCTAAGACGCAAAGGGAAGAAATTATTTTTGATTTTTTTTGTATCTATTTGTATCTATTTGTATCTATTAGTCATTTTCTATTCCCTATTCCCCAACACCCCAATACCCTATTCTCTAATTAAGTGGGAATCAACTCTCCTGGTCGTATTTTTGCCCATTTGCCCATTTCTTCAAGAAAACTATCACAACCAACCACATCCCATTCCATTTCAATTAAATCGACTTCAGTACGAATATTGACATTGATAGAAGGATTTTGAGGCTCAAAATTAGGATTATCAGTTAAATGGACTTGCTGATGTTGAGTTTCTACTGCATGATAAGTATTACAAGTATCAACATAATAACAATTTATACAAATACACATAATTTAATGATCAATATATAGTTATTTAACAATTTTTTTTATGCTATCAAATTTTATTCAAAACTGTTTACCTTTTGATGTTAATTTTTTACCAAAAAATACTTATTTAGTAGGCGGTTTTGTGCGTGATTGTCTTTTGAATCGTGAAAGAAAATATTTAGATTTAGATTTTATTTTAGTAGAAAATACTCTTAAAATTGCCAAACAAATTGCTAATAAATATCAGGCTGGTTTTGTAGTTTTAGATCAAAAAAGACAAATTGCTAGAATCGTTTTTCCTAATATGACTATCGATTTTGCCCAACAAGAAGGAAACACTTTAATTGATGATTTAAAACGTCGTGACTATACCATAAATGCGATCGCCTATAACATTTTTTCAGAGGAATTAATTGATCCTTTTAATGGTCGTGAAGATTTAATAAAAAAAGAAATTAAAATGATTTCTGAAGCTAATTTAAAAGATGATCCTTTAAGATTATTAAGAGCCTATCGTCAAGCATCACAATTAAATTTTACTATTGATCAAAATACTTGTTTTACTATTAAAAAATTAGCTCCTTTTTTAACACAAATTGCTGTGGAAAGAATCACTACAGAATTAAGTTATTTATTAGTAACAAATAATAGTAGTTTTTGGTTAAAGCAATGTTATCAAGATAGTTTATTATCAATAATTTTTCAAAATATAACAGTAGAGAAAATAGAAAATTTATTTTTAATAGATAAAATTACCAAACAATTAACACAAAAATACTCTCAAATTAATGAGGGAATAAATGCTAATTTATATTTACTAAAACTTGCTAATTTATTAAGTGATAAAATTGAAATAGCCTATCAAGAATTAATAAAATTAAAATATTCTCGTTTAGAAATTCGCCAAATAATTACTATTATTAAATATAGTCAAAATTTATTACAAAAAGATAAATTTGATACCCTGAGAGAGCAATATTTTTTCTTTTTAGACATAGGAAATTTATTTGTTTTAATAGTTATTTTAGCCTTAAGTTTAAATGCCGATCAACAGTTAATAAATAATCTAATTAATCAATATTTAGATATTAATAATAAAGTCGCTCATCCCGTTTCTTTATTAACAGGAAATGACTTGATTAATCACCTAAAATTATCTCCCAGTCCCCAAATTGGTAAATTATTAATCGAAATTCAAATTGCCTATATCGAAGGGAAAATAATTGACTTTAATCAAGCGTTAAATTATGCTCAATTTTTGCTAGAAAAAGAAATTTAACTTTAATACATTTTATAAATTATTAAAAGGGCTTATGCACCCTTTTTAAGGGAGTTAGGGAATTAAATTGTCAATTAATCGTAATAATTTAGTTACAAAATAAATTTTAAGCAGATAATAAAGTTAGAATAAAAGTAAAGAAAAAATTTAGAAGTGAGTAGATAAAAATATGAAAATTAAACTTCTAGCAACTTTGATTTTAGTCCTATCATTATGGAATAATGGTAAAGTCTTAGCGGAAAATCCCGATCACGTACGTCAATTATTAGAAACTAATCAATGTATGAAATGTGATTTACAAGGAGCTAATTTACAAGGCGAACATTTAATTGGTGCGGATTTACGACAAGCTGATTTGCGAAATGCTAATTTATTGGGAGCAAATATTGAAGGTGATGATTTAGATGGTGCGAATTTAACGGGTGCGAATTTAACGGGTGCATTTTTAACCAATGCAACTCTTAATAATAGCAATATGAATAGTGTTAATCTTAGTTATGCTACCTTGTATGATGCCCAAGTAATAGGTGCTTCTATGGAAAATTTAACTTTAGATTACGCCACAATTTTTAATACAGGTATTGGCATTGGTGGCGAAGAACCTGATAATATGGGAAATGAATTTTAAATTTTATGGTACATTTAACAGTTGAAGAAATTCAAGAATATCGTAATCAATTAATTACTTGCCCTGATGCCCTCAAGGCTTTAGAGGCGATCGAAGATAGCGAGGGAGATTTGGAAGATGCGGCTACTTCTCTCGCTATTCTTACTGGCCAAAAATTAGATCGTGTCGATTGGTTTGAAAGTGTGGCAAAACGTTGTCGAGTTGCTATTTGTGAAGCTGAATTTAGAGAAGAATTACATAATAATGCTATTTTATCAATGGTTAATTATTTATTAGAGCAAAATCTTTGCCCTCCCTTGTTAGTTACTCCTGTTATCATTTATGTGCTTAAACAAGGATTAGAAGACTTTTGTAAGCCTTTAACTTATAAGTTGTCTTAAATTAACATTTTTTTATTTTTTACTATCTTTAAATCGATTTATGAGTGGATAGTTATTTTTTAGTTAGATGTTGTTGGGTTGTTCTTCGTTTAACCTAACCTACTAATCTTTAGTGATATGAAAACAGATTATCTCTCTATTTATTCATCTCTTGCTTGATCAAATTAATTAAGTCTTGTGCTTTTTGATAGTCTTCTTCATTTCCTTGCTCACGAAATAATTTTGCGGCTTGTTCTGCATCAACAAGAGCTTTTTGAAATTCTCTTTGTAAGCCATAGGCAAGTCCCCGCATCAGGTAAGAAGTTGCAAAGGTAGAATCAAGGTTAATCGCTTTATCGAAATCGGCGATCGCCTTTTGGTATTCTTCTAACTCAGAATAGACGATTCCCCGAAGGCCGTAAATACTCGCCACATTAGGAGCAATATTAATGGCTTGGGTAAAATCGGCGATCGCCTTTTGGTATTCTTTTAACTCATAATAGGCATATCCACGCTTAACATAAGCCTGAGCATCGTTAGGATCAAGGTTTTGGGCTAAGGAATTTGCTTTAGTTGGGGGAGAGTTTGAAGTCAAAGTTAAGGCAAAAGAGGTGCTAGGAAAAGTTAATAATAAGGCAGTTAAAATAAGAGCTTTTTTCATACTTTTTGGATTAATTGATAAGGATAAAAAATTAAGTATAGCAAGTATTCTATAGCAATAGATAGTTTTTTCAGTTCATTTTGCTTCAATTTGCTGGTAGAATTAGCTTCTAAATCAGATTAGTAGGTTAGGTTAAGCCAAGTACAGGTACTATAGTTAAGCATCAGTCCCTTTAAGTGCCTAGACAAAATTAATTGTGGATTTTATTTTTTTAAATTTAGAGTGACAAGGGGGTTAAATTCCTTATTTCTATACAAATTATTTTGTCCATCTACTTATCCTCCAATTTTGGGGTAAATAACAATAAAACACCTCCACTTGTAACAACAATATGGAGGCTTAGGGGCTTAAACAGACAGGATGCCTATTGTACTGAAATTTATTACCATTTTAAAAGATTGAAACGTTCCATATCAATGGTATCACGGTTACGATAAATGGCTAAAACGATCGCCAAACCAACCGCCGCTTCTGCTGCCGCAATGGTAATTACAAAAATAGCAAAAATTTGACCTTTAATGCCCACAGGATCTAAATAATTAGAAAATCCCATTAAATTTAAATTCACGGCATTTAATAACAATTCAACGGACATTAAAACTCTAACGGCATTACGGCTAGTAATTAAACCAAAAATACCGATACAAAACAAAGCGGCCGCTAATAATAAAAAATATTCTAATTGTATTTGCATTAATCTTTTTTTTTATTTACTTAAATTTTCTAGTCACAGTTCATTAATTCAATGATTGTGTCTTGCACAGGAGCAAAGGAGCAAAGGTAAGAGTAAAGGATATTTTTGATATTAATTTTTAAAATCAGCCATATCAATTTATTTTCTATTCCCTAGTACCCATTATCTAACACCCCAATACCCTAAGACCCTATTCCCTAGGACGTTCGGGCAAAGTTAAAGCTGTATTAATAGTTTCTACTCGACGAGTAATTTCGGGAATAAAATCTCGTTTTGCTAACACAATTGAGCCTACCATGGCTATTAAAAGTAATACGGATGCTAATTCAAAAGGTAAAAGAAAATCACTAAAAAAGTGTTTACCAATTTCTACAATAGTATTACCTATAACGGCTGGAGAAGTGGTAGAAATTGCCCAAGGCGTAGCTAAAACCATGGTAGCTAAAAGGGCAAATAAACCAAAACATACTAATGCAGTTGAAGCTGTACGAATCCAACGGCGAGGAATGGTAGTAAAATCTTCTTTTTTGTTAACCAACATAATGGCAAAAAGAATTAAGACATTCACTGCACCTACATAAACTAAGATTTGGGCGGCTGCTACAAAATCTGCATTTAATAAGACATATAAACCAGAAATACTGATAAATAATAAACCTAGTAAAAAAGCCGAATAAACAATATTAGTAAATAAAACTACTCCTAAAGCCGATGCAATCATAATTACTGACAAAATTATAAAGGCTATAAATTGAACACCGTCAGCTAAATTCACTTTTAAATATTCTCCTAATTTCTTTTTGATTAATTTCTTTTTAATTACAAGCCAATATTACTATTTTTTATGTTGTATAGCAGTACGAAGTTATAGTAGGACATTTTAGATCCCCCTAACCCCTTTTTTTAAGGGGGAATAAGCTGTAAGCCAATGTCCTAATCTGAAAACGTAGTGCTATAATCTGTAATCTGTTTGTAATAATTATTTGTGATCAATTTTCCACTTTATTTGCTCGTTGAGTACCTTTTGGTAAATCATGAGGTTCGATTACTCCTTTGGGTAAATAGCCTAATTCTCGTAGAGGTGTCACCATTTCATCTTCCGTTACTTTCGTTGGTAAACGACCTAAGGCTACATTATCATAATTTAAGTCATGGCGATCGTAAGCAGCTAATTCATATTCTTCGGTCATGGATAAGCAGTTAGTAGGGCAATATTCAACACAATTCCCACAAAAAATACAAACACCAAAATCGATACTATAATGTTTGAGTTCTTTTTTCTTAACTTCTTTATTAAATTCCCAATCTACTACGGGTAAATTGATGGGGCAAACACGCACACAAACTTCGCAAGAAATACATTTATCAAATTCAAAATGTATTCTACCTCTAAATCTTTCCGAAGGAATTAGTTTTTCATAGGGATATTGTACGGTAACGGGACGGCGTTTCATGTGATCAAATGTTACGGAAAGTCCTTGACCTATATACTTAGCAGCTTCTACACTTTCCTTAGCATAATCTGTTACTTGTTTGAGAAATTTAAACATAAGTTTACATATAATTGCTAGTTTGCAATTATTTTAGCTTAATTTGACATGAGAAAAAGAATATTTTTTTATATTTTATTTGGCGTTCTCCATTGAATTAGGGAATAGGATATTGGGGTATTGGGGTATTGGGGGGTTGGGGTGTTGGGGTATTGGGCTGTTAGGGTAATTATTTTGATTATTTATTTAAGTCCTTTTTGATTTTCTATTAATTTTAAAGCGATTTCGGCGGCATGAGTTTGGGCTAATTTTTTACTTTTCCCTGTGGCGATCGCCTTAATTTGTTCATTAATGGTAACTTGGGCTGTAAAGGTTTTATTATGATCAAAACCAGTTTCTTCAAGAATTATATATTCAGGTTTTATTCCCAAATTTGCTAAAGTCCATTCTTGTAATTGTCCTTTAAAATTGATACTAGATAAAGATTCTTGAGATAAATTATCGGCGATCGGCAGTAATAAAGGTTCAATAAAGTTGGTTACTTGGGCAATACCTGAATCTAAAAAATAAGCTCCAATAAATGCTTCAAAAACATCCCCTAATAAATCAAGATTATCTCTATTTCCCTCTAATTGAGCTCCTTTTCCTAATTTTATGGCTTGATCTAATTTGAATTTTTTAGCAAAGTTAGCTAATTGATCTCGATTATTTTCCAAAGCAGCCCTTAATTTACTTAATTCTCCTTCAGTCATTTTTGGGTAGCGTTGATAGAGAAAATTGGCCATGATAAATTTTAAGACAGCATCTCCTAAAAATTCTAATCTCTCATTATCCTCCCCTTCAGAAGGGTTTTCATTAAAATAAGATCGATGAGTCAAGGCTTGATTTAATAAATTAGGATTTTTAAATTTTGGTAAATTTTCCATAAATAACATAAAAGATCGCATTCATTTATAATAATTCAAGTTTAGTTATATAGTTCGGTTTAATTTTGTCAAAATTTTGCTCAGAAATAAGACTTAAATGGGAACTGAAAATATACAAAAGTAGTCTATTATTGTAACCTTAAAAATAAAATTACTTTATAGCAATATTGATGAGATTTGATTTACACATAAGAGGTTTTAATTCCTTTTTATCAAAGCAAATTTTTCTCATAATCGGAAAAAATAACTATAAATGATCGTTTTTTAAGTCTAAAAAATTAGTTAAAATCTAAAATTATTCAAATATATTTGCCATGATGAAATTTAAAATTCCTTTTTCCTTAACTTTATTAAGTCTAACTTTTGTCAGTAATTTAGTAGGTATCGTTAACCCCACTTTTGCTAATACCTTTGATGAAACAGCAGTTGATCAAAATAATTTTGTGGCGATCGCTCAACCTTATGGAGAAAATAAATATAATTTAATTGTACTGGAACAAATACCTGATAAAAAATCTTGTTGGTCTGAAAGTGGATCAAATCCTGTTAATATTGATTTATTGTTATTAAATTTCGATTTTAGTGGTCATTGTCGCCGTAGTACCGATGCTAATGGTTATTCTATCCGTTATAACGGCGAGGATTTGGGTTTAGATTATCTTTTAAGTGTGGTTGAACGCAATGGAGAGTTACAGCTTATTGGAGTTAATCGTCTTGATCGTAGTAAACCTGAGATTTTAGTCGCTACAAGTCAAGGTTTGAATACCAATGCCATGAAAATGATTTTAAATCCGGGTTGGCGTTTTAGCAAAAGAACTTTTCAAGGTAAGTTATTAAGTCACTTTTACTTTAGCTATACCGACGCACAAGCTATTGAAGACGCGGTAAACACAACACCTAATACTAATCCTAACCCTAATATTGATCCAAATCTCAATCCTAACCCTAACCTTAACCCTAACATGAATCCAAATGATCCTACTAATTTAGATTCTATTCCTGAAGGTAGTGTGGATGTGATACCTCCAGCAACAAATCCAACTCCTGAAATACCTACTCCTCCAGTTCCTGAAAATAAAAATCAAAATAAAAAGTATTCAAATAATTATAAAATAATTTGGGATCGTTTTGAGCAAATGAGAAATCGTTAATAGTTAATAACTCATTGTTAAGCAGGAAAAAAAACTGCTTAGGTGTTAGGTATTAGGTGTTAGGGATTAGGTTTTTTAAGAAGGTTTCGGGTTAAATTAATCGATTTAGTGATTAGTAAGTTATCAAATTAGTTCATAACTTGAAAAAATGTAGATTTCTCAAAAAATTAGTCTCTAATCTACTACCTACTACCTATTACCTATTCCCATTCTTTAACACCCCAATACCCCAACACACCAACACCCAACCGACTATTACCTATTATTTGTGAGGGAGTGAATGAAAAAAAATATTATTAAAATTATTGGTTTATCAATATTATTGACTTTTAATAGTCAAATATCCATTTCAGCAGGGGAAGTTTTAAATAAAATAAAACAAACGGGAGTAATTAAAGCAGGTTACAGAAATGATACCGCACCTTTCAGCTTTAAAAATGATCAGGGTAAAACAGTGGGTTATTCTTTGGATATTTTGGAGTTAATCAGACAAGAAGCACAACAAAGATTGGGGAAACCAATTAAATTAGAATTGGTAGAAATTACTCCTGATAATCGTTTTACTTTAATTAAAAATAAGGCTATAGATATTGAATGTGGCTCAACTACGGTAACTTGGCAACGAGAAAAAGTAGTTGATTTTTCAGTAAGTTATTTTGCTAGTGGCACACAAATGATCGTAAATAGTGGTAGTGGTTTTGCTAATTCTGCCTCTTTAAAAGGAGCAAAAATCGCTGTAATTCCTAATACTACCAATCAAACAGCGATGCAAAATTTTGCTAAAGAAGCTACTTTAATTCCTGTGACAAGTGAGGAAGAAGGTTGGGAAAAAGTACAACAAAAAAAAGTAGATGGTTTTGCAGGTGATGGGATTTTATTACAGGCATTGAAAAAGAAGGCTACTAATCCTAGTGATTATGAAATTGTACCCGAGTTTCCTTATATGGTGGAGTCTTATGCTTGTACTTTGCCTGAAGATGAGTCTCAATGGCGTGGTTTAGTTAATTTTACTATTGTTCGATTTATGCAAGGGGTAGTTACTGATATTCCTAGTTCGATCGATATTTATGAGCGTTGGTTTGGGGTTAATGGTAATACTCCTTATCCTATTGAAACTATAGCTGATTATTTTCAAGGTATTATTAATGGTTTTGAATGGATTCCTACCGAGGAAAGATATTAGGAATTAGGTGTTAGGTGTTAGGTTTTAAGAAGGTTTTATTAAGAAGGTTTTAGGCATTAGGTATTGGATGTTAGGTTTGACTAAGAAGGTTTTAGTTGGATTTTAGGAGTTATAAAATTACTTCAAAAGTTGAAAAACATAAATTTATAAAAAGATTAGTCTTTAATCTACTAACCACTCCCCAACTCCCCAACTCCCTAAAATATTTTGGCGATCGCCAAATATAATAATAAATACGAATTTGCTTTTGAACAGTATAATATTCTTTGAAAATGTAAATTAATAAAATATTATGAATGTACGTTTTGCGATCGCCAGTGATTTACACATAGCATTACCTGAGACGATTGAAGAAAAAACTCGTTTTCACCTGATAGAAGTAAGTATTCCTTGCTTTGAATCAGTTTTAAGTCATTTAGAGACTCTTAACCTAGATTTCCTCTTAATACCGGGAGATTTAACTCAAGATGGAGAATTTAAAAATCATCAATGGTTGCAACAACGCTTAGAAAAATTACCATTTCCGGTTTATGTAATACCTGGTAATCACGACATACCATATTTAAAAGCTACAGATAAATCTATTGGTTTTAATGATTTCCCCTCCTATTATCAAAAATCTGGTTATGAAAATTGTCAACAACTTTATTACAGTCGTGAAATTGCCGAAGGAATCCAATTAATTGCCCTCAATTCTAATCAAATTAATGACGAAAATAAACAGTTAGGATATATGGATGAAACCCAACTTATTTGGTTAGAAAAAACATTAAATGAAATCCAAAATAAATTAGTTTTAGTAATGATTCATCATAATGTGATTGAACATTTACCCGATCAATCTAATCATTGTTTAGGCAGACGTTATATGTTAGATAATGCCCCAAATTTATTAGCAATTTTAAATAAATATCAGGTTAAATTAATTTTTACTGGACATTTACATATACAAGATATTTCAGAGTATCAAGGAATATATGAAATTACCACAGGATCATTAGTAAGCTATCCTCATCCCTATCGAATTTTACAATTAAAGACGAATTCATTAAATGAAATAGAATTAGAAATTGAATCTTATCGAGTAAAAAAAATTGATCAATATCAACATTTACTTGATAAATCTAAAAAATATTTAGGAGATCGATCTTTTGATTTTATGATCAAATTATTAACGGAATCACCATTAAATTTAAAGATGATTGAAGCTGAAAAATTAGCCCCTCAATTAAAAGATTTTTGGGCAACGATCGCCAATGGAGATGCTATGTTAAATTTTCCTAATCTTCCTGCTGAAATTAATCAATATTTTCAAAAATTTGGGGCTATTAATTCAGAAGGAAAACCAAATTTTATTGATAATAATACTATCTTAAAACTTTAATTGAATGTACGAAAAAATTTATTGCGTTAATCATGTGGGAAGTAATTTATTAATTGTGGCTTTTGAGAAAATTAATCAGTGGCAATTTAGGGCAGTTAATAAAGAAGGTGAAATAGTTAAAGAAGAATATAATTTTTTAACAGCAGAAATAGCAAAAGAAGTAGGGGAAAATTGGATTAAGGAAAATTTAATCATTTAATTTAGAGTTTTTTTTTCAAAAAAGCAAAATTATTTCTTCCACACAATTCTATAAATCTTGAAGATAAATTAACAAATCAGCCATATCCTTAGTGGAAGGTTGAAATTTTGGCATAGGAGGAGTTTTACCACTAATCACTTGATTAATTAAATCTATTTTTGATTTATGTTTATAAATATTTTGAATATTAGGCCCTACATAACCACTACCTTTACTACCATGACAAACAGCACAATTCACCTCAAAAATAGCCTCTCCTCTAATCTTATCCCCTTGAATAGATAGCACACTACGTACATAAGGATTACTTAAACGTACAGAATAAAAGCTGAGAGTTAAGGCACTTATTAATAAAATGATGATTATAGCTATCAAAATTATATTATGATTTTCTGATTTAGATTCGAGGATTTGATTATTCACTTTTCATTGTTAAGTTTTATTCTATCTATTTAATATTTTGCAATATTTTGTCTCATAAATAACAAGAAAAAGTCTTAATTTGTAAAGTTTTTTATTTTTGGTAATTTGGGATTAAAATAATCAATACTAACTCCATTACGATAAGCTACTAAAATTCCGATCGCCTCTAAATAAGATTTTACTCTAATTGCTTTAATTCTAAGACTTTCGGGGGTAACATTAATGCTGGTTTCGTTTTCTTCTACGGCAATAATTTTAGTATTAGAATTACTTAAACTTAATACCGCACTACCTCCACAAGCACTAGCGGGAATAATTAAAACATCCAAATCACTACCATAAATTAAATTAGAATTACAAGGAATATTATTAAATTCAGTTACAAATTGAGGTGCTTTACTTAAACCTACTAATACGGAAGTTAAAAAAGTATAACCTAATTCTTCGGCACAAGATCGAGGAGAAATTTGCTCATCAATAGGCAACGGTGATAAAGCCGGGGCATGGGCTACAGGAATTTTAAACTGTCTTACTAACAAGTGAGAAATAACTGCTTCAGCACCTGCTAAAATGTCCACTCCCTCACCATAACGATAACTTTGTAAAGCATTTTGATCAACTTCATCAGGAAAACGAACCACAATGGCGATCACCGAAACTTTCGCTTCAAAAATTAACTTTTCGGCTGCCCTCAATAAACTATCAGGATTGCCAATCGTGCCCCAACTTATACCAGTTTCTGAAGTACGCAATTCCACATTAATAGGTTGATCCGTAATAATATATTCGGGAATATCTAAGCCTAAAGTTGCCCTACATCCGTCTGCTGTTTGTAGATGCCTTAAGCGTAAATCGGCTTCAATACCTTGATCTAAAATTAAACCAATTCGATTTTGATGCACTGGTTTTAAAGCCCAATCTCCTTGGGCAAATTTATCTAAAGCATAACCTTCCACATAAAAAATATTATCTTTTGCCCAATATAATTGAGCCCCATTCATTACATTAGGATGGGTTATTAGGAGATCGCACACCGATGAAATACAACGAGCGATAGGGATAGCATCACCAGCATAACCCCCTATAGATGCCCCTATTCCTGTGGGTACAATTAACATTACCGAAAGAGGGTTTTTAATGATCAATTTAATTGAATCCTTATCTTAATTTTCGGTAGTTAAAATTGCTTCAACATGAGCCTTTTTAGCCTCAACATCAACGGAAGTAATTGACCAACGCAAAGGATTACCTCGTTTTTCTAATTCAGTTTCAATGGCTTCTTTTAACTTAATGGGAGTTGCTTGTAAATCAATTTCAGCCGTAATAAAATGAGTAGTCATAAATAAATAATATTAATCATAATTTTTATTAATTATAGCAAGGATTAGAACAATTAGGACAAAAAAAACATTCATAAAACAAGGGGTTTAAACCCCTTGTTTGTGTCCTAAAAGTGGGTATTGCTATATAATTGATAAGTGCGTCTAATTTTGATTAGAGACTAAAATTTTTCCTACAATTACTACTGATTTTAATCAAGAACAAATTGTCTCAGTTTTAGAATTACCAGTGGAGAAAAATAGAAAATATTAAGTTAGATAAATTGATAAACTGGTGTATGAATAACTTTATCTGGTTTTTTATCTTCCCAAATAATATTTTGTAACTTTTCTACCGTTTCAGGACTAAAAAGTTGTTCTCCTGTTTCTAAACAAATTCTTGCAGGTACATTTTCAATTAGATAAAATTTTCCCTCAAATTCTAGGGAATAAGTAACAGTAGTATCAATTATTGTTTCTTTAAAAATCATACTTTTTATCTCCTAATTTTAAATTTAATCCAATATTCAGAAGATGGCTCATATACGGTAATAATTTTGATTAAAGGCCGTT
>CAZWLZ010000061.1:0-13972 GCA_964634505.1 uncultured bacterium
ATGGAATTATTCGCCGAACTTCTACCTTTAACACTGATCGAATTGATCATATTTACGAAGATCCTCATAAAGAAGGAGCAAATTTATTTCTTCATTATGGCGATCTAACTGATGGTACTACTTTGCGTCGTATTATTGAAGAAGTACAACCCACTGAGATTTATAATTTAGGGGCTCAATCTCATGTAAGAGTTAGTTTTGATTCTCCAGAATATACCGTTGATACAGTGGGAATGGGAACTTTACGTTTACTAGAGGCCATTCGAGATTATCAACGCCGCACGGGCATTGAAGTAAGATATTATCAAGCTGGCTCGTCTGAAATGTTTGGTAAAGTGGTGGAAATTCCTCAAAGTGAGAATACCCCTTTTTATCCCCGTAGTCCTTATGCTTGTGCTAAAGTTTACGGTCATTGGCAAACTATTAATTATCGTGAATCTTATAATATGTTTGCTTGTAATGGTATTTTATTTAACCATGAAAGTCCTCGTCGTGGCGAAACTTTTGTCACTCGTAAAATTACTAGGGCGATCGCCAGAATTATAGCAGGACAGCAGAAAAAAATATATTTAGGCAATCTTGATTCTAAAAGAGATTGGGGTTACGCTAAAGATTATGTTCGTGCCATGTGGTTAATGTTGCAACAATCTGAACCCGATGATTACGTTGTAGCCACAGGAGAAACTCATTCTATTAAAGAATTTTTAGAATTAGCTTTTAATCATGTCAATCTGAAGTGGGAAGATTACGTTGATTTTGATGCTCGTTATTTGCGTCCAGCAGAGGTTGACTTATTAATAGGCGATCCCACTAAGGCTAAGGAAAAACTAGGCTGGGAATTGTCTGTTACGTTCCCCGAATTGGTTAAATTAATGGTAGATGCTGACTTAGCAGCTTTAGGTGTTACTAATGGAAATAAAAGTAATTCAGCACTTAATGATCAAGCCTATATTCGTAAAAATGTAGTCAATACTATAAGTTAGGTATTAGGTATTAGGTATTAGGTATTAGGTATTGGGTATTAGGTATTAGAAGAAGTTTTGGACATGATGAATTGGACATGATAAGGTTATATCTATCATATTGTTTAATTATATTGTCACTTCTTTTAAGTTAATAGTTTTGTTACTTTTTTTAAGGAAAAATTAAAATCTAATATCTAAAATCTAATATCTTTACTTATTTTTATTTCTTTTATTATTTTATTTATTATTGATAACGATTATGTTAGATTTAAGTCAGAAAAAAATTTTAGTTACAGGTGGTGCAGGTTTTTTAGGCAAACAAGTAGTTTCTGAATTACTTAAAGCTGGGGCAAGTCAAGAAAATATAACCATTCCTCGCTCTAAAGACTGTGATTTAAGAGTTTTAAGTCATTGTCAAAAGGCGGTGGAAAATCAGGATATTGTTATTCATTTAGCTGCCCATGTAGGAGGCATCGGCTTAAATCAAATAAAACCAGCTGAGCTTTTTTATGATAATTTAATGATGGGTGCGCAGTTAATTCATTCTTCCTATGAAGCAAAAATTGAAAAATTTGTCTGTGTTGGCACAATATGTGCTTATCCTAAGTTTACTCCCGTTCCTTTTCAAGAAGATGAACTTTGGAATGGCTATCCTGAAGAAACAAATGCACCTTATGGAATTGCTAAAAAAGCTCTTTTAGTTCAATTGCAATCTTATCGCCAACAATACGGATTTAATGGAATTTATCTTTTACCTGTTAATTTATATGGGCCTGAAGATAATTTTAATCCCAAAAGTTCTCATGTTATTCCCGCTTTAATTCGTAAAGTTTATGAAGCACAACAAAGAGGCGACAAAACTCTTCCTGTTTGGGGTGATGGAAGCCCTACTCGTGAGTTTCTTTATGCCAATGATGCGGCTAGGGGTATTGTGATGGGAACTTTGAAATATAATGGTATTGAACCTGTTAATTTGGGGACTAATTTTGAAATTACCATTAAAGATTTAACTGAGTTAATTTGTGATTTAATGGGGTTTGAAGGAGATTTAATTTGGGAAACGGATAAACCTAATGGACAACCTCGTCGTTGTTTAGATACTTCCAGAGCGAAAGAAACTTTTGGTTTTACCGCTTTAATGGATTTAAGACAAGGTTTAAAAAATACTATTGATTGGTATCGTCAAAATCCAGATTAAAATTTTTTTTAAAATAGTCATTATCAATAGGATGTTAACAAGGGGTTTTAACCTCTTGTTTTTTCTTGACAATAAAAATCTAATCAAGAAGAAAAATAATTCATAATAGCTTGGGCGATGGTTTCACTACCATTTTTGGTCAAGGGAATTTTATTTAAAGGCGGTTGGGGCTTTTCTCTTAAAAATTGCCAATTATCATTAAAAAAATCTGTAGGAGAAATTATTTGATGATAACCATAATTTTTTAAGCCATCAATTAACAATTGAGATTCAGCAAAGCCTTGACGAGTTAAAGTGACTATTGGTATATCTAATTTTAAACTTTCGCAAAAAGTGCTAAAACCGGGTTTGGTAATAACTTTGCTACATAGGGGCATAAAATCAAGGGGACGATATTGATTGTCTTTAATTATGATTAAATTGTCTAAACTAGGTGCATTTTGATCAAATGTAATAAATTGGAAATCGGGAAATAATGTTAAATTTTGATAAGGAATTTTGTCTAATCCTAAACCACCAAAACTTAATAAAATAGTTTTTTCTTTACTGTTGGTAAGGGCAAATTTTTCTTGTAAATGCTTCTGACTATAATGAGGGTTGCCTCCTGTTAAACCCACATCAGTAATATTTTTAAATTTATTCATGGATTCTGCAAATGGTAATCTAAAAAGGAGATCGCCAAGTTGATAACTTTCTTCTAACCAATTAACAATATCTTTAAATTCTTCTCCCCAATCACGATAAATAAAATCCCAACCAAAATTACTCATCATCCAACAAGGAATATTAGCTTCTTGAGCTATTTTAGCGGCCATTGCTGGAATATCAGCTAAAATTAAACCGACTTTATTAGTTTTAATAAAATCGACTTCTGAAGCAATAATTTGTTTTTCTCTGTCCTTAAATTCCTGCATTTTAGCGAGAGTAGCAGACAAATCCATTTGAATGCTATCAGATTGAATTACTCCCGTATCAAAAGCACGATAACGATAAATAAAATCATCTTTGACATAAGATTCTAATAACCAACGGGGTGCAGTAGTGACAAAAATAATTAAAATATCAGGATTTAATTTTTTAACCACCGAAGCTACCGAAGCACAACGGGCAGCATGGCCAAAACCATGATTAGTAATAGCAAGATATAAAACTGGTTGAGACATTAAAAATAAATTAATTGATATTAAAGATCAGATATTAGATAATCAATCATAGTTAACATTTTAGTCAAAATTCGTCATCAATACTTAACATTAATAAAATTAGTGAATAAAAGTTTATTTTATATTAATCAAACCATTGCTTTAATTGCTTATTACAGCTTTGATTTAGGGACTTATACCACTCAAGAATTAATTAGAAAATGGTCAAAGAAATACCCTCATTTTTGGCTACCTTTAGCTGTGTTAGAAGCTATTTATCAAGGCAGACTTAAGGCAGTTTCAGTGGGGCAGATTTTAATTTTATGGGAAAAATTTGGTAAGCCTAATTATAAATTTAATGACGATTTTAAATCTTTAGTTGTTAATAATATTTATGATGAGATTAATGACCAATTTTATTTAGATGATAATGTTCATAATTTAATTGATGTTAGTAATTTGGAAGAAAATGATGATCCCAATTTAACCAGTATTTCCGAAATAACCAAGACTAATAATCTTCCTTCTAGTAAATCTAAATCTTCTTCGGCGATCGTTGTTTATAATTCTAGTATCCCTAATTTTCAACCTCTAGCTGATTATTCTAAATGTTATAAGCAACTAAAATCTTTTGCTAAATTAGGTATTAGGTATTAGAAGAACATTCTTTTGTGAGAAATTTAAGATTGGTATAATAGTGTAAACTGCTTAATTCTTTTAGGTTGGATTTGTTGCATGAAACCTGTACAAAACATTTATTGGTATTAGGTTTAACCATCACTAATCAACACTAGGAAAAGTTGATTTTTTTTCGTTTGCAGTATGACTAACTTTTTTATTTTTGTTGACAAAAATATTAGATATTAACAGTACTTAGGAATAAAAATCTATTAAGTTATGCATTTGAGGTTCTAAAATAAGAGCTTCACGTTTAATATTATTTGGGGATGATAATTTCGATTTAAACATTTTTTGATTAAATTAAAAGCTATTTCGGTTTTTTTTTTATGGGTCATCTTTTCCCTGAGTTAAATTTTTGGCTTTTTTATATAATTCAACCTCTAATGGAAAACTTCTTACACCATCATAAGCATCAGTAGTAACAATAACATTGCTATTATCAGTTTTACCAATTTCACCAATATATTGTCCTCCCACATAGTCAGTAAAATTTCCACTTTTACGATGACCCGAATCATTTATAATTCAGGATAAACATCGATTTATTTTAGTTTGACGACAATGAGAAAATAATTTCCAATATTTTGTTTTTTACTTCTTAATAATTCCAGGTATATTCTGTTAAGAAATGGTGTAATTTATGATATGTAATATCAATCTTATTACTGCTGATTTGACTGATATTTTTTCTTTGAGAATCTCCTAATAAAACCCCCCAATAGTTTCTAAATTCTCGTTTTTGTGCCTTTGTTTTTAATACGGAATCTATTTTTTGACACCAGCGATTAAAACATGGTGGCATTGATGAAGATGTGGTTTCTTTCATTTTGACCTAAAAGCAATATAATATAAAGATTATAGCTTAATTTTTTTTGATCGTTTTGTCTAATTACCGTTAAAAAAAGTTCTCTACAATCAAAAACAAAAATAGAGAAAAATGAATAATTCTAAAATTGATCTAAATTTATTAAATATTTTAAAAGTTTTACTGGAAGAATGTAATGTCACTAAAGCTAGTGAAAAATTATATTTGAGTCAATCCGCTACAAGTCATGCTTTAAACAGACTGCGGAAAATGTTTAATGATCCCTTGTTAATAAGATCGCCGACGGGTATGATTCCTACGCCTAGAGCCTTAGTTTTACAAAAATCTTTAGCAACTATTTTAGTTGATATTGAAAATTTATTGAATGAGCCAATTTTTGATCCTAAAATAGCTACAGGTACAATAAAAATAGCAACTTCTGACTATTCAACAACGATTATACTTCCTTGGGTTTTAAAAATACTTTCTCAAGAAAGTCCTAACATTAATATTGAATGTTATGGTTGGTATAACGACACATTTGATCGCATTAGAAATGGAGAAATTGATCTAGGTTTGGGGGTATTAGCTAACTCAGAAAGTGGTGATTTAAAATCACAAAATCTATTTACTGAAAGTTTTGTTTCTATTGCTAGGAAAAATCATCCGATTTTGCAAGAAAATATTACTCTTGAATCTTATACTGCCTATCCCCACGCATTAATTACGATTACCGGGTCTCCCATTCTTTCTATTAAGGAATCACCGAAAAGTCATATTGATCTCAAATTAGAAGAGTTAGGGGTAAAACGTCGAGTGATGTTAAAATTACCTAATTTTTTATCAGCGCCCTTAATAATAGGACAAACAGATCTTATTTTAACTTTACCTCATAGAATTGCTTTACTTTTTACCGATTTTGCTAATATTTCCCTATTTTATCCTCCCATTGATTTAGAAGAATATCAATATATGCAAATTTGGCATAAACGCTCTGACAATAGTCCTTTTCAAATATGGTTACGCAATTTAATTAGTGAACAAACTCAACAGATTTAACACAATTTTACATCTCAAAATGATCAACCATTTATAAAAATAATGCTACAATAGAAAACAAAGTTGAATAAAGTGATCAATTATGACTCAATCTACACCACAAAGAATAGTAAGACGTGGTAGAGTATTTCCTGAAATTCAATGGACAGAAGAACAAAAAGCTCAAGAAAAAGCCAGAAGACAAGCTTTTCATGATCGTTGTTGGACTATTTTTGAGAGTTTAAAACCAGAATTATTTGCTAAATATTATGGTTGGTATATTGCCATTGAACCTGATAGCGGTGATTATTTTATTGATCAGGATCAGGAAGTAGCAAGTAAAATGGCAAGGGAAAAACATCCTGATGTAATTCATCATATTTTTGGCATTAATGAAACAGGAGTTAGTGGTAGAATATGATTGAAGGAAGATTTGGTGATAAAGGTCAAGTTTATTTTGACATTGATTTAGTTGATGGTGATAATTCAAGTTTTCCTGTAGAGACAATATTAGATACAGGATTTACTGAATTTTTGGCTATGAACAAACAAGATGCTAGAAGTCTTGATTGGACTTTTTTACGTCAAAATAAATTAAGAACTGCTCAAGGAGAAACTGATTTTGATGTTTATTTGGGTAGAATTATAATAGATAATCATAAGTTTGAAATTCCTGTTTTTGCAGGTGAAGAAATCCAAGAAATTTTATTGGGTTCTCGATGGCTTAAGTTATTTGTTTTTAGTGCCAATTATGCCGAAGATAGGGTAAATTTAGCATTAATTTAATAATTGTAATTTACGATTTTAAATTATTTAATTCTTGCCAAAGAAGATCAATAAACTCCTGAGTTTGTCTTAAATTCATTTCCCCAAAAGCTTGCCATTCTTCAGGAGTAATTTTCTCATTACTTTGAATTATCTCTTGTATCCAATAGGGTAAATCAGCAGGATTTTTGATTAATTCTTGGCTTTTTTCTAAGGCATTTTGACCTAAATTTTCACCATTATATTGAGTAACTAAACATAATTTGAGTAATTTAGCTAAATTACTTTCAGGAGGAATTGAAAGTAAAAATGCCATGGCTTGAGCGAGAGTATTTTTGTTAAATTCCATAAATTTGTATTCCGTCCCACAAAATTAAATGAGTGACAGCTTCTTTTTAAAATAAAGAGTAATAAATTGTCAATTATCAATTATCAATTGATTTAAGGATGTTTTGAACCGTCAGGCATTATAGCACCTTTGACGTAAGCTCCACGCAAATCATACTCACTGACATTAGCACCTAAAAGGTTAGCACCTGTTAAATAAGCATTGTTCATATCTGCACCACTAAAATTTGCATTACTAAGATCTGCACCACTAAAATTTGCATCCCTTAAATCAGCACAAATTAAATTAGCATGACTAAGATTAGCACTACTAAGATTAGCAAAACTGAGTTTAGCAAAACCTAAATTAGCATAACTTAAATCAGCACCCGTTAAGTTAGTACGAGCAAGTAAAGCATTACCCAAATTTGCATGACTTAGGTTAGCATGATTCAAGTCAGATTTAGTTAAATTGGCTTCGCTTAAATCAGCTTTAGGAAGATTGATTCTCACTAATTTAGCATTAGGTATATCAACATTATTTAAACTAACTCCATCTTCATTCAAATCTTGTAAAGCAAGTATTCTCGCTGGACTAACTTTGACATTGTTAGCTGCATCAATAACACTCCAAGCTTGATAGTGAAATTCTTTTTTTCTATCAGGAATTTCTTTAACATAAAGAACGAAAGCCGCTATAATAGTAATACCTTCCATAGAGCCTACAATGGTAGCTATAATAGAACCTTCAGGACTAAAAAGAACTAAGATAAGTAAAATAATAACAGTAAAAACTGCTACTGCCCAAGTAGGGGATTCCCAGAATAAATCAATCAGTTTTTGTCCACTATATTTAAAACTATTTTTAATAGATTTTATGGATTTTAAGAGAGGATTAATTATGTTAATTAATCTTGATTTTTGTCGTGATTGTAATTGAATTGATGGAGGATTATATTCTAGATTTTGTTGCTGATTGTTAATTTCTTTAGTTTTATCTGTTTGAATTTGTTCTGGTGTAACAGTAACATTTACTCCTGCTCCTTCTAACATAATATTAGAAACATTTGTATAAATATCAAGCCAAGTTTTTGCTAGTTCAGCAGTCCAATCTTCTTGTAAATATTTGGCAAAAGTATCAAGTAAAACTTCGCCCATTAGGGGATAGTATTCTGATAGTATGCCATAACCTTTATGTCTTGATCCTAAATCTTTTAAGACAGGAACTAAGGTTTCGGGAGTTCGTAAACCCTCTACTAATAAAATCAGAGAATTAAGGAGTTTTTTGCCCTGTTTATCCATATCAATTTTGCCAAACAAACGTTTAGTTTCTGGATAAGTTTCAAACAAGTTTTCGTAAAAACTGGCTACAAATTCATCCCCAGATATTTTAATTTTTTCAAAGCTAGTTTCTACTAATTCAATTTGGGCATCTGATGATAATTGAGGTGTTATTTCAGATGCTAGGTTAACTGATATTTGAGGCGTAATAGGAGTTACTTCTAAGGCTGTTTTTTGATTTAATTGAGAAATATCTACTCCTGCACCTTCTAACATTAAATTAGAGATATTGGTATAAATATCTGTCCAAGCTTTGGCTACTTCTTTCGTCCAATCTTCTTGTAAATATTCGGCAAAAGTATTGAGTAAAATTTCACCCACAAGAGGATAATGTTGTGTTACTGTACCATAACCTTTATGTCTTGATCCTAAATCTTTTAAGATAGGTACTAACATCTCAGGAGTGCGTAAACCCTCTACTAATAAAATCAGAGAATTAAGGAGTTTTTTTCCCTGTTTATCCATATCAATTTTGGCAAACAAATGTTTAGTTTCTGGATAAGTTTGAAACAATTTTTCGTAAAAACTAGCGACAAATTCATCAGCCCGGGGCTTAATTTTCTCAAAGCTAGTTTCGATTAATTCAATGGGTAAGTTGGAGTTAGATGATGTCATATTTTACGCTTGGAAATAGTAATAACAGAACCTCTTAAATTAATTGCTAATTGTAACCAATCGGAAATGAGAATTTTTCTTGTATAAATCATAAATTATGTTATCGCTTTTTCCGTCAATCAAATCATTGAAAAAATCTAGCCCCAAAAAGTGTCTTCGTCAGTTTTCAAATTATTTTCTATTCGCTCTCTCGTAGAGTATATGGGAATGGATACTCCATCAATTTTGAGATAGCGTTGATCACGATAACTTACTTCTTGAACTTTGAGAGAAGGTATTAGATCTACATTATCAGCAGATAATTCTAAAATTTGGAATAATTCAAGATCGGAAATTTTCCCCTCACGATAGTTCTCAAATCCTTCTACAACATCAATCAAATCTTGTAAAGAGAAATCAAACCCCTGTTCCCGGGCAAACTCTATGAATTTAGCACCTTGCTTTCCTTTAAGAGCCTCTGCTTCATCTTTATCTAATTTGTTCTCATTACTAATATTCCCATCACCTACTCCTAGGATTTTCTCTAACTTTTTTTGGATAATTTCATTATCAGCACTTTGCTGCATAAATTTAATAGCGGCAATTTTCTTATTACTTCGTTTGTCTGTTGTAGATGATTCCGAGACAACTTTTTGATAGGTTCGTTCTCGTGAAAATAAATTAATTATTTTGTGTGTTGATAACAAAGCTATAGCATCACGAGCGATACCAAGAATTTTAAATAAAGCGACATCAGAAATTTTCCTCTCATGATAATCCTCAAATGCTTGTACTACAGTCTGCAAATCTTGCACAGAGAAATTAAACCCCTGAGAATGGGCAAATTCCGTTAATTCAGCACCTTTCTCTCCTTTAATAGCTTCCCTTTCATTCCGATCTAATTCCTTTTCATTACTAATATTGCCATCGCCTACTCTTAATATCTGTTCTAGTTGTTGTTGTAAAATTTTATCTTCGGCACTTCGCTGCATAAATTTGATTACAGCAAGTTGAGGATTATTTTTTTTAGTCATTTTCAAAACTCCTTATAATTTTAAAAACAGTGTTTAGATTTTCTTACTTTTTTAGTTTGAGACGTAGTTGATTTAATTCATCTATAGTGGATACAAAATTAACTTTCCAAGCAGTATCGTTTGTTTTTTTGATAAAGGCTTTAACTTTGTTCATCCATGTTATCAAGTAACCATTTCTCCTCTTTTTCATCACCATCATCTAATTCCATAAAACTTATAAAATATTCCTGATTTTGATTAATCAAATTGCACCAAATATCCGAAGGAAAAACCGACCAATCAATTTGCCAAACTTGTCTGACTATTTTGATAAAAAACTGTTCTTCTGGACTACGATTAACTTGCATTGAGAGAGTGTCTAAAGTATCAATTAATTTTTTCTTATTCATGATTCTAGTAATTTAATTGGTCTAGCTAATTGATAATTTTGAAAAATAAATATACATTTTAGAGCCAATTTTACGGAGCTAAAACTATTAACAAATACTAGACTATTTTTCTAGTATTGTTATAAGCTCCTCTTGTTTCGATTTAATCATTCTTTACTCTTGCATTCCCGAATATAAAAGCCTTGCAAATAATCTTGCTCCATCATCTTTTTTCAGTTCACTATAAGAAGGGGGTTCTCGAAAACCGACTACTCGTAAATCAGATAATAATTCAGGATGAAATTGACAAGTAAATGAACGCCGAATCAACTTACTTTCAAAATCTTTATAATTAATACACGTAGCCGAACATTCTGTTAATACTTCATCTTCATGAGCGGTAGAACAAAGAATTTCAATAGCATAAGGCAATTGCATCAACCAAGATAAAATACTGCCAGCTAAAATATGACGATGGGGAATAATGGTGTTATGTAACAAACGATAAGCCCAATTAGCAAACAAAATGGCTTCTTCATTAACTTCATCAGAGTGAAACATAGCAATATTAAGGTCATATTCATACTCGAGGGAAGTATCGATTACTCCTTCAAATTCATCAGCCGTTACTTCATGGGCTGTAATTAATTGTTGAGGAATATTAGAGGTTTCACTATCAGGAGATTGATAGTGCAGTAATTGACTATCTCCCACTTCTTTAAATTCATTGGGACCCACTGCAAATTCAGGTTCATGCCAATTATTGGCAACTACCTGACCATTTTTTTTCTTAACTTGCAGGGAATTACCAATATTTTCAATTTCCTGACAAATTGTTTTCAACGCTTTTAGTGCCTTAGCTTGAGGTTCTCGGTTTAATTCTGTTAAATCTAGTACCTGCTTTACTGCTTTTTGAATTAGGTTAATATGAGCTTGAGCTGCTAATTGATGCCCTAAACAAATAAAAATTGCTGGCGCACTGGTAGGAGATCGTGATAACAATAATTTTTCTACAAAATAGTGTAAATCAGCAAGAGAAGTTTTACCTTCAACAAAAGTAGAAGCATCTCGCACGGAAGGATCACCCCCTTCTACCACTACTGCTAAACCAGAAGAAATAATAGGAATAATTGCTTCAGGATCGAGTAATCCAGAGGACCATAAGGGAAATAAAATTGAGTCACAATCAGCAATAGTTTGAGCAATATAAGCAACATTAAGAGATGCTCTAACGTTTTCTCCTAGTGGATTATAACCAACGTGTTCCCAAGGTTCTACTAGGGCGATGGAATTTTTAAATAAGCGAGGGTGTTTCATCAAAAATTCAAAGTCTTTCTGAGAGTTAATTACCTTTTCTAGTGGGATTCCTTCACCCCAGTTAAAACTCTTATTTTCAGCGAGTAATGATTTTTCTGGTAAGGGATTTGTCGAATGGCGATCAGCTATAAAACGTCCTAATAAAATATGTACCGATTCAAAGTCAGAATAACCTTCACCTAAATAACCAGGCGTTAAGCGCCAATTTGTTGTCATAAAATTTACCAACTTAGATTTATGTTGTTTAATAGCTTAATTATTGTAGGTTGGGTTGAGGTACGAAACCCAACACAAACCTATTCTTTGTTTGGTTTCACTTTGTTCAACCCAACCTACGAAAAGTTAAGTTCTTAGCCGTTTAAAGTATTAACTGATCACACAAGAAGATTATCTCAACAACTCTTTTAAAGAGTCAATTGAATAAATGTGATTTAATATTCAGGCGATGATTTGGCAGGATATAGCCTAGCTAGTTTCACTCCTATATATACTCCTAACATCCCTACAGCCATACTGCCAAACCAGTAGTTAAAGGCTAATATTAAATCGGGTTTATCTAAAAAGTTTCGGGTTTCTAAACCAAAGGTAGAAAAAGTGGTATATGCACCACAAAAACCTGTAGTTAAAAGTAACCTTAATTCAGTGGGAAAATTCTTAATTCTTTCTGTCGCTAAAGTGAGAAAAAAGGCAATAACAATACAGCCTGTAATATTAATAATAAATGTGCCATAAAACCCAAAATCTTTACCCCAGATACCTTTAGCTAATTCTGTCACATAATAGCGACTTAATGCACCTGCGATCGCACCTAAAGCTACAGCAATTGCTGAACGAATTTCGTTAGACATAAGCCTCCTTTATTGAACAAATAATTTAGCAAGAAAAACACCAAGATAAATAGCACTTACGCCAAAAACAGCACTAAATAACCAATAAAATGCAGTTCCTATTTTATCTTTATTACGCCAAAGTCCCATAGTATCCCAACCGTAGGTAGAAAAAGTTGTATAAGAGCCCATAAAACCTGTTCTAATTAGTAAATCTAATTCTTTGGGATAACCTTCTATCCCTTTTGAGAGGGTAAAAAAGAAACCCATTAAGATACAGCCTGTAATATTGATGACAAAAGTTCCATAAGGAAATTTAGTTCCAAAAGCACTTTTTGTCCATTCAGTTAGATAAAAACGGCTTAAAGCACCTGGTACAGCACCTATAGCGATAGCGATTGGGATTAAAAGAGCTTCCATAGATCCTTATGTCGAAAAATTAGATTGAATTTAATTCTCTAATTATGAACTGAAGCGTATCTGCTGAACATGAATATTTTTAATTAACTATATGCACTAAATTAATAATTAGATCTGAATCCCAAATGGCCTTAGTTTTTAATTTTTTCTCTTCTTTTTGGGGATTTCAGTAAATTCATTTTCTTGTATTGCTTGAATAAAAATATTTATACTATCTTTTACTTTAATTTTATTAATATTTTGAGATTATTGAACAAACTTTAAATGATTATCTTCTAAGCTATTTACAATTTGTTTAAATTAATACAGCATAATATATTAATCTCCTTTAATGTACTAGATCAACGTTTTAAAAATCTCTGTGTGACTAATTTATTATTTTACCTATGGGTTTTCTCAATCAGATCAGTATTAAATCTAAATTAATCGTGATGCTTTTGGCAGTTAGTGGTTGTTCAATTGTAGTAACAGCCTATGTGGGCTATCAGAGTGGACAATCTAACTTAAATAAAAGGGTTTTTAATCAACTTACGAGTGTTCGTGCGTCTAAAGGTTATCAAATTGAATCCTATTTTAAAAATATTCGTAATCACACGGAAACTTTAAGCGAAGATCCATCTATTGTGACTGCGATGCAATCTTTTACTAAAGCCTATCAAAAACTTGAGACGGAAAAAATTACTAAGCCTGTGAGTTCAAAAATTAATCAATATTACCATCAGGAATTTTTACCCCGTTTAATTAAATCTACGGGAAGCTCTCCTATGATTGATTTCTATACTCCTAAAGCTGTTGCTTCTCAATATTTACAATATCATTACATTGCGGCTAACCCAAATCCTGTAGGAAAAAAGCAACAGTTAACTGATCCTCAGGATGGCAGTGATTATACGAAAGTTCATAAAATTTATCATCCTATTTTTCGCAATATTATTAAAAAATTTGGCTATTATGATATGTTCCTAATTGATCCTAAGGGAAATATTGTTTATACTGTTTTTAAGGAAACAGATTTCGCTACAAATTTTCAAACTGGCCCTTATAAAAATAGTAATTTAGCTAAACTAAACCGCCTCGTCCAAGATGCAAAGGAACAAGATTATTCTAAAATCGTGGACTTTGAAGCCTATAGTCCTTCCTATGATGCACC
>CAZWLZ010000062.1:0-13878 GCA_964634505.1 uncultured bacterium
GAATCCTCTTCTCTTACTCCCCCCTTCTCAAGGGGGGATGGGGGGGTTAACTCCTTCTCAAGGGAAGATGGGGGAGATAAAACTCTCGAAACTTTGCCTAATATAGACATAAATATAAAACATGGTAATTCTTTGATTAGTCGCTTTGAATTGACAGCAGACTTAACATTAGCTTTGAAAAAATATGAGCCAACTATTGAAGATTATCGCCAATATGTCCAAAATTATTACGCTCCAGAAAATGCCCAAGAAAAAGAAAAAATGCAAAAAATGATCGCCCAAATTAAAGATGATTTTTCTGATTTTATCAAAACAAGTGATCCTTTACGCATGGAATTAAAAGTAACTGACAAAGAATTATTCACTTCAATCGATGAAGTTGACTTATTCAGAGAAACTATGGACGAAAGAAAAATTCGTCTTGCTAAACAAGCACAATTAAGAGAAAAAATCAAAGACTTAAAACACGCCATAGAAAATAAAGAAAATAATTATCAAATGATGAAGGCTTTTGAGTGGCGTTTTGAATTTCCTCAAGTTTTAGATGACAACGCCGATTTTATCGGTTTCGATTTAATTATTGGTAATCCGCCTTATATTCGTCAAGAAGAATTTTCGGCTATTAAACCTTTATTAAAAAATCGCTATTCAATTTACAATTCTATCGCCGATTTATTAACTTATTTTGTTGAATTAGGCTACAATCTTTTGCAAAAAAAAGGGATTTTTCAATTCATTATTTCTAACAAGTTTACTCGGGCAAATTATGGCAAGCAAATGCGTAATTTTTTGCTTAATAACACTGCTTTAACTCATTTTATTGATTTTAGCGGTGTGGCTGTTTTTGATGAGGCTACTGTTGATGCTTGTATTTTAGGTTTTGTCAAAAATCGAGATTCTTCTGGTAGTTTCCTTTATGCCAATGTTAAAAAAGATGATGTCAATTTTAAAAATTTTGATAGCTATTTAGACACTATTAAACAAGATTTTTTACAAGCTGATTTATCAGAGAATAGTTGGAGTTTTGAAAATAATCAAGTAACAAAAATTAAAGCAAAAATTGAGTCTCAAGGTATCCCTTTAAAAGATTGGGATATTAGTATATTAAGAGGAATTATTACAGGTTTTAATGAAGCCTTTATTATTGACGGCAAAAAAAGAGAGGAATTAATTAGTCAAGATAGTAAATCAGCAGAAATTATTAAACCACTTTTTCGAGGGCGTGATATAAAAAAATATTATTCAGATTCTCAAGATTTATGGTTAATTAATTTACATAATGGTTATCAAATTAATACTAAACAAATACCAGCTTTAAAAATAGAAGATTATCCCGCTATTAAACAATATTTAGATCAATTTTATGATCAATTAGTAAAAAGAGCAGATCAAGGAAAAACTCCTTATAATTTAAGAAATTGTGCTTATATACCAGATTTTGAAAAACCTAAAATTATTTATCCTGAATTTTCCTCAGAAAGTTCGTTTACTTGGGATGAAGATAATTACTATACATTAGATACTTGTTGGATTTTAAATAATGCTAATTACTATTTATTAGGGTTGCTAAATTCTAAATTAATATGGTTTTATCTTAAAACAATAGTTGCAATTTTAGGGACAAAAGCTTTTAGGATGAAAAAAATATATTTAGAGAATTTACCAGTTAAAAAAATTAGTAAAAAAGAAGAAAAACCCTTAATTAAATTAGTGACAGAAATAATGAAACAAAAAAAAGCTAATCCTAAAACAGATACCAGTAAATTAGAGAAAGAAATAGATAAAATAGTGTATCAATTATACGAATTGACAGAAGAAGAAATAAAAATTATTGAAGGAATATAAAAATCATAAGGGTTTATTTAATAATTAACCATGTAATTAAGTCAAAATTTGATGTTTGATGCTTCTGGTTATCAGAGGCGAATTTAGCTTGTTGAGCAAAAAAAGTATTATTAATATATTCAACAGCCTGTATTAATAATTCATTATACTGACTCATTTGATGATCATTATCCATTTGTTGATCAAATAAATTAGATAATTCCTCATATATTTTATTTTGATCTTGACACAGTAAACGATAAATTTCTAAAATTTGTTTCGGTTTGGCGATCGCCTGAAATACATCAGTATCCTCCTTATTCTTAGTAATATAGACTAAAAAATAAGGATATAAAGAATTAATACTACTATTTTTTTGAGAGTTTCCCTTATACTGTAAGCAAAAAATAACCCCAGATTGAACCAAAGGATAATCAGAATGAGGAGGCACAACAGCATATAATCCAGTAGGAGTATTTTCTAATTTTTTTTGATGTTGTTGAAAATAATTTAATAAATCAATCCGAAAATCTTCTAAATTGAAATCAGTTAAAGAAATACTATCGTCAAAATCTTCTAAATCTAAAATTTCATCTTTTAACCGTAATAATTGGCTATCTTGATAAGCTAAATTTTTTTCGATTAATAACTTTTCCAGACTTAATAAATTATTATCTCCTGTGCAAATTAAATCAACTAAAGCCATTTGTGATTCAACTCGATTTTTAAAATTGAGATATTTATCTAAGTCTGGAGTTGCCCAAAAATTAACTAATTGTATAGAATCATTAAGGCTTCCAAGTCGATCAATATATCCAAATCTTTGCATAATTCTGACAGGATTCCAATGAATATCATAGTTAATTAAATAATCACAATCTTGTAAATTTTGCCCTTCAGAAATACAATCAGTAGCAATTAAAATATCAATTTCGCCCGTTTGTGGGAGAGATGAAAATTTATCTCTTTTTTTTGACAAAGGAGAAAAGTTAATAAAAATATTTTCCAGTTTATTTTTATTAAAAGTAGTTTTATTTTTATCTTCACCAATGACTAAAGCTAGATGAATTTTTAAGTTATTACTTTTCACCCAATGATGTAAAGAATCATAAATATAAGTAGCAGTGTCAGTAAAAGCAGTAAAAACGATTACTTTACGATTAGGTTTTCCTAGTTTATTAATACTAGGGTTTTTAATTTTATTTTTAATTAATTTTTTTAATTGATATAATTTAGCATCTCTATTTTCATCTATTTCTTCTGCTTGTAAAAAAAGTTTATATAACTGATGTTTATCTGTGATTAAATCCTCTAACCATTTATTGACATTCAAATGATGTAAATCATATTTAACATTTTTCTCTACTATGGCAAAAGCTTCTTCTAACTGCTTATCATCAACATACAGATTTTTTGTTTTCTCTTCTTTATAATCGTAATGTATGCTTGTGGTTTCTAATTCTTGATCATTCTCAGGTGCAGTTTCTTTAATATTTACTTGATCATCAAATAACATTTTGATAAAAATATTATCGTTATCAGTGTCATTCTCAAAAGATAAAATTTCTGTATTACTTTTTTTAAATTGTTCAATTTTATGAATTAAGCTATCAATTTTATGAATAGTTTTTTCTAAGGTAATTTTAAAAGAAGAAATAGAACTTTCTAAACGTTTTAAAAAGTTAATTCTTATCATGTTAATTAAATAGTTTTCTCTATTTTTTTGAGTACTATTATTTGGGATTTCTTGACTTTGATAAAAATTTTTATAATGATCTAAAACATAATTTGATGGTTTAAAAATAGATAATTCATAATTATAAATCTTGTCATAAATATAATCATATTTAAAATTATTATTGTCTAAATCTATAGAATAAAAAATAGAAATAGGCACTAATTTTGAGGGGAAACCATCTAATTTATTAAGGATATTAGGATAATATTGTTTGATATGTTTTCGAGATCGAGCAATTGTTAGGGCATCTAATAAATAAAAAAAACTATCATTAATAGTATTTAATAAATCTTTATTTTTACGATTATTTTTAATTGACCAATTAGTAAATTTTTCTTTTTCTATTATTAATAAGTCTTGGATATTTTTAAGATTAAAAATATTATTAAAATTCGATTTATTTATACTTAAAATTAAATTTAATTGGTTACTTAAATCTGTTAAATTTGTTTTAATAAAAGGGTTTGATAATAATAAAAGTTTAGTTTTGTTACTACTTTTAATTATGTCTTCTAACAAATTTTCATAAGGACTTTTTTTGAGCAGATTTTTCTCTTTATCTTCTGTTGTAGTATTGTTACAAAAATTATGAGATTCATCAATGACTATTAAATCGTAATTTCCAAAATTAATTTTAGCAAAATCATCATCCTCTTTTTTTTCTGAATCTGTACTTAAATCGTCATAAGATAAGACTGTAAAATTTAATTTATCTTCTAATAAAATATTTAATTCACTATTATTTGAAGCATTATAATTTGTCCAATTTTCTCTGAATTTTTTTGGACATAAAACTAATACTTTATAATTTAATAATTCAAAGTATTTAATAATAGCTAATGCTTCAAAAATTTTATCTAAGCTGATACTATCCGCAAGAATGCAACCATTATAAGTAAAGATTTTAGTAATCGCTCTTTTAACTCCATCTTTTTGAAATTCTAATAATAAATTCCAGATTTTGGTGTCTGGTAAACGTTCTTTTTTTATTAGGCGATCGCCATTTTTTTCTTCTTCTAAAAAGTTAGTAAATACTGTAAATAAAGTTTTGTAATAAATAAATTGAGGAGTGTTATTCTCATACAATTGTTGAAGAGAATCAATAACTTCATTTTTGACATCTATCACTAAATCCCGATTGTGCCATACTTGATTAAACCATTGTTTTAAATCAGTTGTATCTCTTTGATTCTCAACAATTAAATTTAATTCAAGATTATTATTGTCGGATAATCCTAAACCTTTGACACTAAAATTAGCACTACCTAAAATAGCAGATTCTCGATCATCAATACTAATATGATACATTTTTGTTGATAAAAAATTAACCTGCTGTTTTATTGAACGAATATTAACCTTTTCTTCAACCCACTTTTGACAGTCTCTAGCAATTTTACTTTGTAATAATTTTTTAATCAATTCAATTTGATCATTTTCTCTATCATACAATGGTAATTTTGTCAAATTTTCTTCCCCATTATCATCATTATTGATCAAAGAAGGTTCACTAAATAAAAAATTTAGTTGTTTTATATGATATAATTGCTCCCTTAATTCAGCAAAAGCATAGATACTAAAATCAGCCGAAATAATTGATAAAGAGGAGTCTTTTTCTATTTTTTCGCGCAAGAAATCAGCCACATTTCCTCGACTGTGATTGTCTATAATACCAGAGTGAAATACGTTAAATGATTTGTTGTTATTCATGTTTCAACATTATTAATGACAACTGAAATTTAATAAAATTATAATAAAATTTAAGTCTAGTTTTGAACAAGGAGTTAGGTTTTAAGAAGGTTTTGTTTTAGTTTAAATCAATGGATTTCGTAATTATAAGTTATCAAATTATTGCCAAACTTGAAAAAATGGAGATTGATAAAAAATAGTCTATTACTTATTACCTATTACCATCACCCCAACATTCCAACACTCATTATCTTTTGTTATAATGAGATAAAATTTTCTATGCACTGCCAAAAGTATGACAAATTCTATCTATTCTAATCTTAATTCTTTAGGGGAAATGTGGGAAATAATTGAAGAAAAATTCAGTAACATTAATGCTTTAATTGATTCCCATAGTAAGGAAAAAGTAAAGTTAAATTATGGACAATTATGCCAAAATATAACTCAATTTGCCTCTGGTTTACAAGCAAAAGGAATTAAGCCAGAAACAAAAATCGCTTTGATTGCCGATAATAGTCCTCGTTGGTTAATGGCAGATCAAGGTATAATGAAAGCTGGATGCGTTAATGCGGTAAGATCGTCTCAAGCAGAGAAAACAGAATTACTCTATATTATCGAAGATAGTGATAGTAAGGTTTTGGTGGTGGAAGATAAGGCAACTTTAGCCAAATTACAACCAGAATTAAACGCTTTACCCATCGAATTAATTATTTTATTGACAGATGAGCCTAGTTATGATAACGTTACCAATTTTAGTGAATTAATCGAATTAGGTCAAGCTAATGCTTTACAAAAAGTAACCCAAAATCAAGAGACTTTAGCTACCTTAATCTATACTTCTGGCACCACAGGAAAACCAAAAGGGGTTATGCTATCTCATGGTAATTTACTGCATCAAATTAAGTATCTTTCTGATGTTATTAAACCAGAAGCAGGCGATCGTGCTTTAAGTATTTTACCTAGTTGGCATTCCTACGAAAGGGCAGCCGAATACTTTTTATTATCCCGTGGTTGTACTTTAATTTATACCAATATTCGCTATTTTAAAACCGATTTAAAAGAGTTTAAACCTCATTATTTAGTAGGTGTGCCTCGTTTATGGGAGTCAATTTACGAAGGCATCCAAAAACAATTTAGAGATAGTAATCCGAATCAACAAAAAATTATTAATTTCTCTTTTCAAGTCTCTGAAAATTATCTCAATGCTAAACGTATCAGTAAAGGTTTAACTTTAGATAATCTTAATCCTAGTTTCCTTGAAAAACTTACTTCTTCTTTAGTGGCGATCGCCACTTTACCCTTACATAAATTAGCAGACAAATTAGTCTATCACAAAATAAGAGAAGGAGTAGGGGGTAATGTGAAAACTTGGATTAGTGGGGGAGGTGCTTTAGCAAAACACATTGATAACTTTTTTCAAATTGTCAATATTCCTTTAATCGTAGGTTACGGTTTAACTGAAACTTCTCCCGTTACCAATGCCAGACGCTTAGATCGTAATATAGTAGGGGCATCAGGGCAACCTTTAGCAGAAACTGAAATTAAAATAATTGATTTAGAAACAAAAAAACCCTTACCTCAAGGAGAAAAAGGATTAGTTTTAATTCGTGGTAGTCAAGTAATGCAGGGATACTACAAAAAACCAGAGGAAACAGCAAAAGTCATAGATAAAGATGGATGGTTTAATAGTGGAGATTTAGGATGGGTAACACCAGAAAATGACTTAGTGATCACAGGAAGGGCAAAAGATACTATCGTATTAAGTAATGGGGAAAATATTGAACCTCAAGGAATAGAAGATGCTTGTATTAGAAGTATTTATATTGATCAAATTATGTTAGTTGGCCAAGACCAAAAGTCACTCGGTGCCTTGATTGTGCCTAATTTAGACACCTTAGAAACTTGGATAAAATCACAAAATCTTAACTTAAAAATACCATCAGGTGATATTACTAGACAAGAAATAGAAAATAGTGATTTGTATAATTCAGCAATTTTAGACTTATTTAAGCAAGAATTAGCCAAAGAGGTCAAAAATAGAGCAGGGTATCGTCCAGATGACCGTATAGCATCTTTTCACTTGATTTTAGAACCTTTTTCCATAGCTAATGGTATGTTGACTCAAACCTTAAAAACAAAAAGAGCAGTAGTTACAGAGTATTATCAAGATTTAATTAAAACTCTATTTTAGATAGTTTTAATTATTTTAACCTGCCAATGAATAAAATAAGGCTAATAGTATTTTAAGAGTTTATCCTGTTTTTTAAGCTAATTCCCAAAATGAATCAAAATTAAAATAAAAGAGAGACCAAACCCTAAAATATTAAAATATAACTTAATAGTTTTTAGTGGATTCTTGTGTAAATATAATAAATAAGACTTACGCATTGACTCTAAATTTAGGTTAGGAATGCCATAATAAACCTATATCTAGCGTTTAAAATATTTAGATGCCGCAGTCTGTGATAAATAAGAATTGAGGATGAATAAATATGACACAATCCACAGGGCAACCAAGAAGACAACCTTTACCTTTACCTCCCTTATCAACAACAAAACCTCAAGCAGATACTTACCTTGAAGGCGATGATGATGATGATATTTTTGATGAAACTCAAGTAAAACCTAATGGAATGCCTCCTTTAGGTTCAAAATTAGGCATGAAAATTCCCCCTTTATCTAATCCCAAAGGAAATATTGACGATGATGATTCGGCTTTAGACTTAGACTTAGATATAAGTGCTGATTTGGATTTTATGGATGATGATACTAATTCTGAAAATACTCAAATAACTAATCCAGCTTTAGGAAAATCCACTAAAACAAATGTTACCCAAACTACTCCTATGAAAATGGGAATGCCTCCTCGTAATCTTACCAATCCTGATAAAATAAATGCCACGGGCATTAATACTAACAATACAACTATCCCAAGAGGTGCTAATCTTGGACAAATGCCTCCCCTAGGTGCTAATAATAGAATGGGAACAAAACCCATGGCTATGCCAGGGGAAACTGGTGTTGGGCGATCGCCAGGAGGAAGACCACCCGGTTCACAAATGCCAGGACAATCCTATCAAATACCCAAATCTCAAGTAGGACAAGGGCGAGCTGCTGGCCAACCTTCTTTAGAAGAATTAATTAAAATAGCTTATGAAAAAGGTTTTTCTGATGTGCATTTAGGAGTAGGGGAATTGCCTAGAATGCGAGATAGAGGTGAGATTATGATATTAGATGAATATCCCGAAATCGATCTAAATACTTTTATGAGTTGGATAAGAGAAATTTTAAGCGAAGAGGAAATTCAAAGATTTAAAAAAGAATTAGAATTTGACGGTGCAACTCAATACGATTTTGCTCGTATCAGGATTAATATTTTTGATACTTTAAGAGGGCCAGCTTTAGTATTACGTTTAATTCCTCTCAAAATTCTCACTTTAGAACAGTTAAGATTACCTCAAGTATTTAAAGATATTTCTAATTCTCACAAAGGTTTAGTCTTAGTGACAGGTCCTACAGGATCAGGAAAATCAACCACTCTGGCAGACATGGTTGACTATATCAATAATGAACACGCTAAACATATTATCACTATTGAAGACCCCATTGAATTTGTCCATAAAAGCCGTAAAGCCTTAATTAAGCAAAGGGAAGTAGGACAACATACCCATCTATTTGATAATGCTCTCAAAGCCTCCTTACGGGAAGATCCTGACATCATTCTAGTGGGTGAGATGAGGGACAAATCAACAGTTAATACTGCCCTTAAAGCAGCTCAAACAGGTCACTTAGTAATGGGAACATTACATACCAATAGTGCGGTTAAAACTCTTGAACGTATTTTAACTTTATATACGGCAGAAGAACAACCTGCTATGCGTATGGCTATTTCAGAGTCTTTAGTGGCTATCATTGCTCAAGGTTTATGTCGTACTACCGATGGTAAACGAGCTGCTTATCATGATATTTTGGTTAATACTGAAACAGTCAAAGATTATATTAAAGATGGTAAATATGACGAGATTACTTCTTTGATGGATGATGGAGAATATGACGGTATGATTACCATGAATAAATCTCTATTTAATCTTTATCAAGAAGGTCGAATAACTGAAGAAATAGCTCTTGAACAATCTCCTACTCGTAATGAAATGGCTATGATGTTAAGAGGCCGAATCTAAGGTATTAGGTATTAGGTATTAGGTATTAGGCATTAGTTGAGAAGATAATTACATTGAGACAGAGATTTTTTTGATGGCTTTTTACTTAAATCCCCTTTTTAGGTAGTTTTAACGTAATTTAATTTTATCCTAAAACCTTCTTTTCTTGGTTAACCTAACCCTTAATTCCTTTGCTTCTGCGTAACGTCAGTTGATAGTTGATGGTTTTGATAGTTGATGGTTTTTGATAATGCGGATGGCGAGACTCGAACTCGCAAGGTTAAAAACCACACGCACCTCAAGCGTGCACGTATACCAATTCCGCCACACCCGCTTAAAAATAAATACAAATCTTATCTTAACACAATTAAAAGAAAAAATCAAGCCTTATAAATTAAAATTATGTCAATTTTAAATACAACCATTTTCGATTGCATTGTTGTTGGTGCTGGATTGTCTGGATTGATTACGGCTCGTAATCTACATCGTTCGGGTTATAATGTGCTAGTTATGGAAGCCCAAGATCGATTTGGTGGCAGAATGTATGGTCAAAAATTGCCTTCTGGACAATGGATTGACAAAGGAGGTCAATGGGTTGGCCCTACTCAAGATCGTTTTTTAGCACTTTTAAATGAATATAAAATTCGTCGCTTTGAATCCCCTTCATCTGGCTTAAAGGTACTTTTATATAATGGCAAAAGATACGAATTTAACGGTTTTTTTCAAGGATTTTATGAAGGCGATCGACCAAATGTTAAAGAAGAAGAATGGCTTGACGCTATTCAAGCTTGGGAACGTTTTGAAACATTAATCAAAAAATGTCCCTCAGGTCATCCTCAAGCAAATGAGGAAAATAAAAAATTGGACAATCAAACTTTTGCTCAGTGGATAGAAGAAAATACCCAAACAGAATTTGGTAACTGGTATTTCTCTTATATGGTTCGAGCAGCTGGTTTTTTAGGACCGGCTGAACCTAGTCAGGTATCTCTTCTACACGTTGTTTGGGGGCAAAAAAGTGCGCCCCAATCAGAATATCCAGAAGCTGAACTTATTCATGGTGGAGCGGGACAAATTCCTGAAAAAATTGTTGACGAGTTGGGTAATAATCGAGTTCATCTTGGTGAACCAGTGGTACGTATTAATCAAAATTCTTTAGGGGTTGAAATTGAAACCACCAAAGCTAAATTTAAGAGCAAGTATGTAGTGGTAGCTATGCCGCCGCATCTGGCTGGTCATATTATTTATGAGCCTCCTCTACCTTCCCTAAGAATACAACTAACTCAAAGAGTGCCGATGGGGTGTTGTGTCAAACTTTTGATTTCTTATGATCGTCCTTTTTGGCGTGAAAAAGGATTAGCTGGAATTGGTTTAGGAAATTGTCAATGGTTGGAACTATGTGCTGATAGTTCTGATCCCCAAACGAAAGTAGGGGTTATTGCTTCTTTTATCGTTGGCGATCGTTATCTAATTTGGCATAAAATGAGTGCAGAAGATCGTCGTAAGGCCGTACTTTCTGATTTAGCTATGTATTTTGGGGATCAAGCCTTATCTCCTTCTACTTATGATGAGGTAGATTGGCCTAGTGAACCTTGGGTTGGCGGAGGATATGCAGCTTTTATGCCCCCTGGAGTTTGGACAAGTTTTGGGGAGGCATTAACTACTCCAGTAGGAAGAATTCATTGGGCTGGTACAGAAATGGCTGATCGTTGGGCGGGGTTTTTTGATGGTGCTGTAAGAACGGGGGAATCAGCAGCCGAGGTTATCATCAATTTACTAGAAAATAATAATATTTAATTTACAATACAAAATATTAAAATATGGGAAGGATTGATCAATCCCATATTATTTATGATTTAAGTGTTCGTAATTAAATTAACCAGCCTTTAAGACGACGAGCAACTTGAGGTCGTCTCAGTTTTCGCATGGCTTTCGTTTGTATTTGGCGTACTCTTTCTCTGGAGAGATTAAATATTTTACCAACTTCTTCTAAAGTATGAGGTTTAGCAACGGTTAATCCGTAACGTAAAATAATTACTTCTTTTTCCCGTGGGCTTAAGACATCATTTAAGACGGAGACAATATCTTGATGCCTCATCATTTCATTCATTTTTTCTTCGGGTAATTGAAGATTAGCATCTTCTAATAATTCAATTAACTCCGTGTCTTCTCCTTTGCCCACAAGATGATTTAAGGATAAAGATTGTCTTCTTAATTGTAATAATTGATGAAGTCCCTCCGTAGAAATTTCCATTTCTGCTGCTAATTCGGTTTCGCTGGGATTGCGTTGTAATTTTTGTTTTAATTGACGTTGTACTTTTTTTAATTTATTTAGTTTTTCAACAATATGAATAGGTAATCTAATGGTACGAGAGTCATTAGCTATCGTGCGAGTGATCGCTTGACGAATCCACCAATAAGCGTAGGTTGAAAATTTATAACCTTTATTGGGATCAAATTTTTCTGCCGCTCTATTTAATCCAATTGAACCTTCTTGAATCAAATCCAGAAAAGGTACACCTCTATTAAGATAACGTTTGGCGATCGAAACTACTAGACGTAAATTCGAGCGAATCATTTTTCTTTTGGCAACTCTACCTTTATAAAGACGATTATCAAGTTGGCGTTCATTTTCTAAACCCATAATTTGGGCTAGTTCAATTTTACTTGGTGTTCTTTCTAAAGTACGATGTAAATATTGCTGTTTTTCTTCGCATTCAGTTAAAAATCGGATGGAATAGGCTAACTCAATTTCTTCTTGAGCTGTTAATAGGGGATAACGAGCCATCTCTCTAAAAAATGCTCCTACAGAGTCGTCTAATTTTGGTTTAGTGCGCCTTCTGCCTTTTTGGGGAGTATCTTCTTCTAGTGAAGTATAATCAGCTATTACTGAAAAATCGTTTTCTATTATGTCATCTGTGAGTTGAGGTTTACTATAATTTGTTTGGGTAATTTGACTCATGTTAATTAAACTCCTCTTTTTTACGATCTGAAATCACCGTTGAATTTTTTATTGGTTCAAAAAAACATTAAAACGAATTTATTTTTCATAAAATTAATCATAATGTTAATTAAATTAGCTGTTAGTCAATGAAATTATTTTCTCCTTCCAAAATCTATTGCATCTACTGTAACCAAAAAAATCAATTTTTGGTAATTTATTAATATTTACTTAGGATTTAAGTCAAAAAATCAAGATTTTTTAACTTTCTGAATTTCCGCAACAATGATCAATTCCTAAACTATCTAAGATTAAATCACTCACTGCATTGGCGATCGCAAATTCACTATAAAAACTATGGGTAAAGTCAAAACTTTGCATTTCGGTAACGATAGCAATCACTAATGATCCTAAATCATTTTCTCCTTCTAATCTTTGACGTACGAAAATTTGTGATGCACGAAAAGCGATTATTTCATTAATACTTTCAGGAATAAATTCTTGATCAAGCCATTGGTGTAAGGCTTTTTTAAGCCATTCTCCTTCTTTTTGATGATTTTTGTCAATAGGTGGTAAAGTAATTGGTGATATGGGTTGAGTCATTTTCAAGATTATTGTTAGAGTATATTCAATTAATGTTTTTAAATTGAAACAGAATTATTTTTCTTAAAAAATAGCTAAAATGTTTACTAACTTGATTTTTTTGTTTGTAGTAATGTTGGTAATGGTAAGGAAATTTTAAATTAATTTTAGTTTAAATTTATCTAAATTGATAGTTATTGTTAATTTTTATAATTTATCTATATTAGTAAATAGTATAATTTATGTTTGATATTTCTTCGATAATTAAAGAATATTCAAAAGGAAATTTTTTGATGGCGGATGATCAGAATCGACTTAATTGGTATTCTAGTCGAAATAGAACTTTAATTCCTCTTGATGATAGATTTCGTTATCCTTCTTCTTTGCGTAGGGTTATTAATCAAAACCGTTTTTCAGTGGCTATTAATCGTGATTTTAAAGGGGTTTGTTTGGGTTGTGCTAATCGTGAGGAAACTTGGATTTGCGATCAATTAATTGATCTTTATTTACAACTTAACCAACTTGGTTGGGCTTATAGTTTTGAAACTTGGCTAGGGGATAGGTTAGCAGGGGGGATTTTAGGTATTGTAATTAAGGGTGTTTTTATTGGAGAATCTATGTTTTATAATATTCCTGAAGGTTCTAAGGTGGCGATGGTGAAGTTGGTAGAACATTTGCGTTATCAAGGTTTTAGCTTGTTTGATGCCCAAATGCAAAATCCTCATTTAGAACGATTTGGCTCTTATGTTATTACTAATCAGGAATATCAAAAATTATTAGTTTCTGCTTTGAATATTAATTGTAGTTTTCAAGATTTTGATTAATTTATTAATCTTTTTTTAATTTAACCTTGACAAAAACTTTTTTTTATTTCATAATAATAAATGTCTATCAGTTGCGGGTATAGCTCAGTGGTAGAGCGTCACCTTGCCAAGGTGAATGTCGCGCGT
>CAZWLZ010000063.1:0-13744 GCA_964634505.1 uncultured bacterium
CTTACTTAGTAGGATGCTTAGGATGTCAACAAGAGATTTAAACCTCTTGCTTAATCTATCCGTTGCTATACTTTTTCTTAATCTTACTTGATTTTGAGTAATCTAAGTTAGTAACTATTTTGACTTTTTCAAAATTACAGCTAAACCTACTAAGGAAAAGAAGCCCATTAAACTATTAGATTCAGGAGTTGCTTCTGGTATGGGTTCGTCAATAGTGGCGATCGCCAAATCAGCAATCTGGCGATGAACATTAGTAGTAGGATGTACATCATCCCAAAATAAAAATTGATCGGGATTAGTACAACCAACCAATAAACAACCTTGATTAATATTAGTGAAACCAAAATTATTAGGATTTGAAACAATTTCACTGAATAAATCATCAATATCTAACAAATCTAAATCAACATTATTTCCCAAAGCTGATTGTAAATTATTAATAACTTCCGTCAAACTTTGATTATGAGAATCACTCAAATTAGTATAAAAAGAAGGAATTGAGGTATTTAAAGAACGAGGAGTTAAACCTAAATCGGGCAAATTAGCTACTAAAAGATTTTTTGCACCCAATCCCACTAAATTATTAATAGCCTGAGAAAGATTATTAATAGATGAATTTGTTTCAGTTAAAGGACGAAATAAATTGACATCAGCATTAGTAGGAAGATAATCATTAGCACCTGCAAAAACTAAATAAAGGGCATTAGGATTAGCATTTAAAGCAAAATTTTGAGCAAATAAACCAACTTGACTTTGTAATCCAATTAGAGGAAAAGGTAAATTTGCTAAGGGAGGAAAAGAAGGTGGCAAAGTATTTTCTTCTGGAGTAGTCATATCATCACCAGTAATAAAAGTTCCTGTTAAAGCACCAGCAAAGGCAAAATTAACACCATTACTAGGATTCGAACCTTGAGTAACATCAAAAAAAGTAGGCAAAAGACTAATCCCTAAATCTTCGGATAGATAATCAATCCAATTTAATCCATTAGAAGACCTTCCTTGAAAATAAGGAGGAGAAGGGGGAATATTTCCGCCTGTAAAATTAAACGTATTACCAGTATCAGACAAACTATCACCAAAAACGTAAATTTGATCATAGTTAGGAATAATAGCATTTGCTTTGATTGAAAAGAGAAAAGAGGAAGAAATTAAAGCACTACCAAGTAAAATTTGTTTAATCATTTTTATCATTTTTTATTGTTAATTTTATTCTTGATGATATAACAGATTTGAAGAATACAAATTTAAAATTAATCTTCTTTCATGGGTATTGTTACAATCGGTTGATTGTAAAATTTGCGATGATAAAAATTAACTACATTATGAGAATATTGACTGGCTATTGATTTATGAATATAAAAATCATCCATTCCGATCACTCTTTTCACTAAAAGATAGCCATGTTGATCTAAAAGTGCTTGTATTTCTGGTTTTGGCCGTTCAATTGTTAAAGCTAAAAATCTATATTCATCAAAAGGAAAGTTTTTTAAAATTCTTGTTTCTGCACCTTCTACATCAATAGAAAAGTAATCGATAATTTTAGGGGCATTATATTTTCTAAGAATATCAACCAAAGGATAAGTTTTAACTTTAATTATTTTTTGATCTTGATTTTCTTTATTATTATCTGTATCTTGATCTTTTATACCACTAAATAAACCAGATATAACAAAATCTACTTCTCCTTCATGATCATCAATACAAACATTTAAACAAGTACATTTTCGATTAGTTTCTAGTTTATGAAAAGTATCTGGATTGATTTCAATACAAATACCTTGCCAATTGTAGCGTTTTTCTAATAAATAAGTATTGTTGATATATATACCATCTGCTGAACCAATTTCTAAAAAAAAGCCGTCTTTTTTGTGATAAAAAACTTCATTAATTACCCAAAAATCTTGTCCAATTTGAGATAAATTTTCTCGATAATTTACATTATGAATTACATTATTTGACCAAAAATTCCGATATTTTTTTACCCAAGATTGAGGCAATATTTTACTAAAGATATTTTTCATAAAATTTAACTAAAGTCTTCTAAATTACTAATATTTTTTAATTGAATTTCTGGACAACTTCTTTTCATTAAACCCGTTAATACTTTACCAGGTCCAACTTCGATCGCCAAAGTTACTTTTTCTAAACTTAATACTGACATTATTTCTCGCCAACGTACTCCTCCTGTCATTTGTTTTAATAATCTTTCTTTCAATTCAGACGCATTTTGACTAGGATTAGGATCAACATTTGATAATACTGGAATAGTAGCATCTTTAAAGTTAATGGTATGCAATGTTTGAGCAAAATCTTCGGCGGCATCCTTCATTAAAGGGGAATGAAATGCACCCGAAACTTTTAACTCTACTACTTTTTTAACATCAATTTTAGTTAATAAGTCATCTACGGCTGAGGGTTTACCCGAAATGACTACTTGCCCATCACTATTGTCATTTGCAATCACTACATCGGGATTTTTAGTCACTTCTATTTCTAATTCTTCTCTATTAAATTTCATTAAGGCAACCATTTTACCTCCTTCGGCTGCATTCATTAACTCTCCCCGTTTTTTTACCAATTTTAATCCCGACTCAAAATCAAAAACTCTCGCACTGTATAAAGCTACATATTCTCCCAAACTATGACCTGCCACTAGGTTGACATTTTGACCATTTTGTGCTAGTAAATCAACTAAAATACTTTCAATAGAATATAAACAAGGTTGAGTGTAGAGAGTTTGGGCTAATTTTTCTTCTTGTTGACATACTTCCAAAATTGACCAACCTAGAATTTTTTCAGCTATATCAAATTTTTCTTTGGCCATGGGATTGTCTAATAAATCAAGTCCCATGCCCACCATTTGCGAACCTTGCCCTGGAAATATATAAGCGATTTTTGTCATTGATAATTATTTTTACGTCCATTAAAATCGCTAATAATGTTACCATAAGTTGGGCAATTTTATCTCTTAATTTCTTCCATTTTTGCTTACAGTAGGCATTATAATTTTGTTGAAAATACACTATAATTCAGTAACAAAAATTTAATTGGGGGTAAGGGAAAATGAGTTATAAAATGAATGCGAGGGCTTATGCCCAGACTTATGGACCTACTACTGGCGATCGCCTAAGATTAGCGGATACAGAATTATGGATTGAGGTAGAGTATGACTATACAATTTACGGTGAAGAGGTCAAATTTGGCGGAGGAAAGGTGATTAGAGATGGTATGGGACAATCTACTATTTCTAGGGAAAATGGGGCGGTAGATTTAGTAATTACTAATGCTTTAATTCTTGATTGGTGGGGTATTGTTAAGGCAGATATTGGTATTAAAGATGGTAAAATTGAAAAGATAGGTAAGGCTGGTAATCCTTATATACAAGATAAAGTTGATATTATTATTGGACCATCTACAGAAGTAATTGCAGCCGAAGGCATGATCGTTACTGCTGGGGGAGTTGATAGTCATATTCATTTTATTTGTCCTCAACAAATTGAAACGGCGATCGCCTCTGGTGTTACGACTATGATTGGCGGAGGTACAGGACCAGCTACGGGGACAAATGCTACTACTTGTACTCCGGGGGAATGGAATATTCATCGAATGTTAGAAGCCAGTGAGTCTTTTCCCGTCAATATCGGTTTTATGGGCAAAGGAAATAGTAGTCAACCAGAGGGTTTAGTTGAACAGATTAAAGCGGGGGCAATGGGCTTAAAACTCCATGAGGATTGGGGTACAACTCCATCGGCGATCGATACTTGTTTAGATGTAGCCGATCAATTTGATGTACAAGTTGCTATTCATACGGATACATTAAATGAGGCTGGTTTTGTGGAAACAACGATAGAAGCCTTTAAAAATAGAGTGATTCATACTTATCACACGGAGGGAGCAGGAGGAGGTCACGCCCCTGATATTATCAAGGTTTGTGGCTTAAAAAATGTGTTGCCTTCTTCTACTAATCCCACTCGCCCCTATACTGTGAATACCCTAGAGGAACATCTTGATATGTTAATGGTATGTCATCACCTCGATAAAAGTATTCCTGAAGATGTGGCTTTTGCTGAGTCGAGAATTCGCCGAGAAACGATCGCCGCCGAAGATATTCTTCATGATTTAGGTGCTTTTAGTATGATTTCTTCTGATTCTCAAGCTATGGGTAGAGTAGGAGAAGTCATTATCAGAACTTGGCAAACAGCCCATAAAATGAAGTTACAAAGAGGACGATTAACCTCTCCTAATGGGGGCGAAAATGATAATTTTCGAGCCAAAAGATATATCGCTAAATACACGATTAATCCAGCTATTACTCATGGTATTTCTGATTATGTAGGTTCGATCGAAGTAGGAAAATTAGCAGATTTATGTTTTTGGAAACCCGCTTTTTTTGGGGTTAAACCTGAAATAGTCTTAAAGGGAGGCTTAATTGCTTGGTCACAAATGGGGGATGCTAATGCCAGTATTCCTACTCCTCAACCTGTTTATATGCGTCCCATGTTTGGCAGTTTTGGAAAGGCGATCGCCAAAACATCTTTAACTTTTCTATCTCAAGAAGCCATCAATTTAGGCATAAGTAATAAATTAGGTTTAGCCAAACAAACAGTTGCCGTTAAAAATACTCGTCAATTAAGTAAAACTGATTTGAAATTAAATGATGCCTTACCTCATATAGAAGTTGATCCCGAAACCTATGAAGTTAGAGCCGATGGAGAGTTATTAACTTGCGAACCGGCGATCGTTTTACCGATGGCACAACGTTATTTTTTATTTTAAAGAATTCCCGAATTAAAACTATGCAATCCACAGATTTTACTACTTTAATGTCTGTTTGTCATGATTTGAACTTACATTGTATTCCCGCCCGTTTAGAACAAATCTATCAAGGCGATCGCCATACTATCAATCTTTGTTTAAGAACTTTTAATAAAAAAATTTGGCTTTTAATTTGTTGGCATCCCGAAGCTGCCAGAATTTGTTTGACGAATCCCCCCCCACGAATTAAAGATACTTTTACCTTTAGTGAACAGTTACGCCATCAATTAAATGGTTACGCATTAACTGAAATTAACACCATAGCACCTTATGAAAGGGTAGTAAACTTTAAATTTGCCCAAAGACCGGGAGAAGAAGCCTTATATAATCTTTATATAGAAATAATGGGCAAATATAGCAACATAATTTTAACAGATCAAAACGATCAAATCATAACAGTAGGACATCAAATTACAGCCAATAAATCTAAAGTTCGCACCGTAGAAACAGGTCAATTTTATCAAATACCCCCATCTTTAATGGGAGAAATTCCTAAATTAAGTGAATCTTTAGAAAGTTGGCGAGAAACATTAAGTCTAATACCTGGAAAACTTGGGCAACAAATGCTCAAAGTATATAGAGGTTTAAGTCCCATTGTAGTAAAAACCATTACAAATCAAGCCAATTTAGATGATCAACAATTAACCGAAACATTGAACGATGATGATTGGCATAATTTATATAAATTTTGGCAAAAATGGTTAAATATCTTAGAAAAAAAAACCTTTATACCAGGTAAAACATCATCAGGTTATACCGTTTTAGGTTGGAATATAAAAGAAAAAAGCGATAATTTGCATCAATTAATAGATAACTATTATGATCAACAATTGCAACAAGAAAATTTTAAAAAATTACATCATCAACTAAGCCAAAAAATTAACAATATTTTAGATAAACTAATCATAAAAGCAAACATCTATAAAAATAAATTAACAGAATCTGACCAGTGTGATCAATATCGAAATCAAGCAGATTTATTGATGGCAAATTTACATCAACATCAAGCAGGAATGAAGTTAATTATTTTAAAGGATTTTGAAACAGATCAACCTATTTCTATAAAATTGCAACCAGAGAAAAATGCAGTTCAAAACGCTCAATTTTTATATAAACAACATCAAAAACTAAAAAGAGCTAAAAATGCAGTAATACCTTTATTAGAAGAAGTTAATACAGAAATACACTATTTAACCCAAATAAAAACCGCCTTATTACAACTAAATAATTATACAAATAAAGAAGATTTAAAAACGATTTTAGAAATAAAAGATGAACTAATTAATGAGAAATATTTAGAAGATTCTCAATATAGAAAAATACCAAATAAAGAAGAATCAAAACCCCATTTATATAAAAGCCCATCAGGATTTGAGATATTAATTGGGCGTAATAATCGTCAAAATGACTTATTAACTTTTCACACCGCCACAGATTATGATTTATGGTTTCATTCTCAAGAAATACCGGGCGCTCACGTTTTATTAAGATTAATGGCAGGGGAAGCACCAACAGAAAAAGATTTAGAATTTACCGCAAACTTGACAGCGTATTATAGTCAAGGTAGAGAAAGTAATCAAGTTCCAGTTATTTATACTACACCTAAATTAGTTTATAAACCAAAAGGAGCAAAACCGGGTATGGCAATCTATAAAAAAGAAACAATTATTTGGGGTTTTCCTCAAAAAGTAGTAGATGCAAAAAAATATTAATTATCTTAGACACTGGCGAAACTTCTAAAATACCTCCGAACTAAAGTTCGAGGGAATAACTTAAAATTAACACCTAATACCGTTAAAAGGTAAAAATATATGATCAAAAAAAAATACAAAGAATCAGAAAAATTTAAAAATCCTAATATTTTAGTAAAAATTTTAAAATGGTATTGTCAAAACTTATTTTTAGGTAGATTAATTGCTTTAATTACAGTCTTAAATTTAGGGATAGTCTTTTTTGATATAAGTTATATTCCCTTAAGAGATTTTTGGCTTTTAGGTAATATACACTTAGGAAAATTTGAAATAGGGAACTATTCTTACGAAGGAATTAAATTAAGAGTTGTGCCTAAAACTTTCAGTAATATTATTTTGAAATATGATTTAGTCAAAGGAATTTCACCTTATCGAGATACGAATAATTATTTAGAAAAAATAGATCAATTAGAAAAAAGTATTAATAATAATGGCTTAGATTCTATCGAAACAAGAGAAATTTTATTAAATCTAAGACAGAAAAGTATTGACATGATAACAGAAAATCCTTTTGAGTTAGCAGGGAAAACTGGTACATTAGAAAAAATTAAAAACATCATGAGAAATCATATTAAAAATGAGAATAATTCCTCAAAAGATGCTTTTAGAACTTTTTTTACTGCTGAATATTTAAAAGATGATACTGAGAATAAATTAGCTTTTTTTAAAAAAGAAATTACACCTTTAATCAATACAAATTATTTTCGCCCTTATGCAGAAACAGGAGGATTTGTTGACTATTTTGCTGTAATTGATTTTCCTTTTTTTGTAATTATTACGATGGATTTTTTGGCAAGAAGTTTATATCTTAGTTTTCGCTATACGGGAATTAATTGGTTTGATGGTATGTTATGGCGTTGGTATGATTTAATTTTTTTATTTCCTCTATATCGTTGGTTAAGAATTATCCCTGTTATTATTCGTTTAGATCAAACTAAGTTAATTAATTTACAAGCTATTAAAAAACAATCTTCTCAAGGATTTGTGGCAACGATCGCCACTGATGTTACTGAAGTTGTCATAATTAGAGTTATTAATCAATTACAAAATTCTATTGAGGATGGTAATATTGAAACTTTTTTATCTTCTCAAAATAATCGTAAACAATATATTGATTTGAATAATACCAATGAAATAAGCGAAATTCTTAAGTTAATTATTCAATTAACTACTTATCAAGTATTGCCGAAAATTAAACCAGAAGTTGAATTACTTTTACAATATCTCATCGAAAACAGTATCAAGGAAACTCCTGTTTTTCGTAATATTCAATCATTACCCATGATGAAAAGTTTTCCCCAAAAGTTTAGTCTTTCTCTTGCTTCACAAATTTATCAATTAACTTTAGATATTATTACTAATTTAGTTAAGGAAGATGCAAAATTTGATCTTTATCTCAAACAAATTTTAACTAAGTTTAGGGAAACAATTACTTCCGAAATAAGTGCCAAAGATTCTGTCGAAAAAATAGAAGTTTTACTACATAATCTCTTAGAAGAAATTAAAATTAATTATGTTCAGAATTTATCTGATCAAGATTTTTATCGACTTTTAGAGGAAACTAAAATTTTACAACAAGATGATTTTGATCAATAAAAATTTAAACACTAATGATGACAGGGTTTGTAAAACCAACCTAAAAAGTTATATGATAGCAAAGAAAATTTAACAATCAAAATGAATATGAAAATAGTTGTTACGGGTGCAAGTGGTTTTTTAGGAAGACATTTAATGCCCCAATTAAAATTAAAATATCCTAATGCTGAAGTTATTGGCTTATCCTCAAAAGACTATGACTTAATGAATCCATCTAAAGTAATACAGATGTTTGAAGATTTAAAGCCCGAAAAATTAATTCATTTAGCTGCTTATTCTGGCGGTATTGGAGCAAATAAAACTTATCCTGCTGATTTTTATTATCGTAATACCCTTTTGACTGCTTTAATGTTTGAACAAGCGGCTAGATTTAACGTAAAAAAAATGATTTATACCATGGGAGGTTGTAGCTATCCTGCCACATCAACATCACCTATTGATGAGTCTCAAATGTGGGAAGGCTATCCCCAAGAAGAAAGTGCGGGTTATTCTAGTGCAAAAAAAATGGGCATTGTTGCCTCTAAATCTTATCGCACTCAATACGGTTTAAATTCAGTGGTATTAATTCCGGGTAATTTGTATGGAGAATATGATAATTATCGTAATAGTGAATCTCATGTAATTCCAGCCTTATTGCGTCGTTTTTATGAAGCCAAATTAAATAATTTAGAAGAAGTAATGATGTGGGGAAGTGGCACACCCAAAAGAGATTTTGTGTATGCAGGAGATGTAGCTCAAATTATGCCTTATTTCCTTGAAAATTACGATTCTAGTGAGCCTATTAATATCTCTTCGGGAACTACTACGCCTATTAAAGAGTTGGCTGAAATTGTTAAAAAAGTAACGAATTTTGAAGGTCAATTAAATTGGGATATTACTAAACCAGATGGACAAATGGTCAAGATTTTTGATGTTAAAAAACTTAATTCTTTGGGGTTATTTTGTAATACTAATTTAGAGGATGGTTTAGTTAAAACTTTTGCATGGTTAAGTAAAAATTATCAAGGTCAAACTGATGGCATTAGATTATAATTTTCAAGTAATAATTATTGGTGGTGATGGTTTTGTTGGCTCAGCTTATAAGCGTTTTTGTGAAAAAAATAAGCTCAATTTCTTAGTAATAAATAGGGCTAATTATGCTGATTATATTGGTGTTTCTTGTGAGGTGCTAATCAATGCGAATGGCAACTCTAAAAAGTTTTTAGCTAAAGATAATCCTTTGTTAGAATTTGATCAATCTGTGCGATCAGTTAGACAATCTTTAATAGACTTTAAAAGTAAAAAATATATCTTTTTATCTTCTTGTGATGTTTACCCAAATTGTTCTAGTATTGATACTACTAAAGAAGACCAAATAATTGATATTTCTCAACAAAGTCCTTATGTTTTTCATAAGTATTTGGCTGAACAATGTGTTAGACATTGTCATGATAATTGGTTAATATTTCGCATGGGGGGATTTGTGGGAATTGGTATTAAGAAAAATCCCATTTTTGATATTTTACAAGGTGAGAAAATATGGCTCGATCGCCAAAGTAAATTACAATACATTAATACGGATACAGCCGCTGAAATTGTGATGAGTTTAGCTCAAAAAGAATGCACTCAAGAAATATTTAATCTTTGTGGTAATGGTTTAATTAATTTACAAGAAATAATTGATCACATTAATAGTAAAGTTTCTGTGAATCCAAATAGCCCTTTGGTTAAATATGAGGTATCAATTGATAAATTAAAATCAATTATCCCTATTCCTGATACTAGGGAAACAGTTTTAAATTTTATTGATAATTTTGGCGATCGCCATTAGAGAAATTTTGCCAAAATTGTTTATGTTATTATAAATTAGGAGTTTTAGATAAGGAAAAAAATGGAGAAGACAACCCTTAAAAATCGTTTAATTGAAAATATCAACACTCTTTCTGAAGAACAACTTAATTCAGTTTTAGCTTTTGTCGAAAGGCTAAAAAATACCCTGAACAATGCGACAGAAATTGAACAGCCAAAAACAATTGAAGAAAGAAAGGCTTTAGCTGAAAGATTTAAACGACTTTGTCAAAACACTCAAGCCCAGTTTGCCCATCATCCTATCACAGATGAAGAAATACAAGCAGAAATAGATGCTTATAGGAGAGGTGAATGAAAGTTATTATCGACACAAACATCTTGATTTCGGCAGCTATCAGAGGTGGTAAACCAAATATACTTATTGCTTCTGTTATTGCTGACTCAAGGTTTGAATGGATAGCATCTCACCCAATTATTAAGGAATATAAAGAAGTTTTAAATATATCATAAAAAAAATTCTCACTGAATATGAGAATTTAGCATCACAAACTCCTAATCCTGAGGGTGTTGATAGTATTTTAGCTTTTGATGAGCAAAGAGATAAATATTTGTGGTTTCAAACAGGTTGGCATGACGATAGAAAAATTAGAGGTATTACTGTTTATGTTCGCATTAAAAATGAAAAAATTTACATTGAGGAAGATTGGACTGAAGAAGGTATTACTAATGAATTATTAAAAGAAAATCTACCAAAAGAAGATATTGTGTTAGCATTTCATGATCCTGAAAGTCGTAAATTTACTGAATTTGCTGTTATTTAATGAAACTGAAATTTTAGAGGCTATTCACGAAACAATAGCACACTTATATGAAGCAGATTTAGTTAATGAATTTACCATGAAAGAATTTGATGAAATGTGTTTTAAACCTGTTGAGTTTTTTCAACCTCAAGAAATTAAACCTATTCGTCAATCAAAAGAAAAAGAACGATCGCCTTTTTAAGTAATAGGTAAATGAACAAATGGAAAAATCTCATTATTTATTTTATTGTAAAGAAATAATAAGTAAAATTAAGTTACTATAATAATTTGATCATAACCATCTCTTAAACTTAATTGATAACTATGCTAGATTTAGACACCATCAGCAATTATGACCCAGATTTTGCCCCTGAGAATACTACTAAAACATCTATCTCTATAAATAAAGATATTTTTGGCGATCGCCATATAGGCCTAAATGATGACAAAATTGAAGAAATGTTAAAAACTTTAGGCTATAAAAGTTTAGATGATTTTATCGCAGCAATAATCCCAGACTCCATCAAACTAAATCATTCTTTAAAATTACCCAAGGCAAAAACAGAAACAGAAGCCTTACAAGAGTTAATGGCGATCGCCTCTGGTAACTTAGTTTATCGCTCTTTTATGGGTATGGGTTATTACAACTGTATTACTCCTAGCGTAATTCAACGTAATATCTTAGAGAATCCTAGTTGGTACACGGCTTACACCCCTTATCAACCAGAAATTGCCCAAGGTAGATTAGAAGCCTTATTAAATTATCAAACCATGATAATTGAGTTAACAGGTTTAGAAATTGCTAACGCTTCCCTCTTAGATGAAGCCACCGCAGCAGCCGAAGCTATGACTATGAGTTATGGCATTAGTAAAAATAAATCTCATGCTTTTTTCGTTTCTAATCAATGTCACCCCCAGACTATTGAAGTATTAAAAACAAGAGCAAATCCTTTAGGAATAGAGTTAATCATAGGGAATCATCAAGAATTTAACTTTAAAACTCCTATTTTTGGTGCATTATTACAATATCCAGCTACAGACGGCACTATTTACGACTATCGAGAATTTATTAATCAAGTACATCAACAAAAAGGCTTAGTAACAGTAGCCGCCGATTTATTGAGTTTAGCCTTATTAACTCCCCCCGGAGAATTTGGTGCTGACATGGCGATCGGAAATAGTCAACGTTTTGGTGTACCATTAGGTTATGGTGGTCCTCATGCGGCTTATTTTGCTACTAAAGATGAGTATAAAAGGCAAATACCGGGTAGAATTGTAGGGGTTTCTAAAGATAGTCACGGTAAAACAGCTTTAAGATTAGCATTACAAACCAGAGAGCAACATATTCGCCGAGATAAAGCTACCAGTAATATTTGCACAGCTCAAGTATTATTAGCCGTAATGGCTTCTATGTATGCTGTTTATCATGGTAAAGAAGGTATTAAACGCATTGCTAACAATGTTCATAATTTGACCGTAATTTTAGCTGAAGGTTTAACCAAATTAGGTTTTCCCGTATCCAATCAACCTTTTTTTGACACCATTAAAGTAGATTCTCGTGGTAAAAGTGCTAGATTTTATTTAGAAGCAGCCCAACAAAAAGGAGTTAATTTACGTTATCTTGATGAACAAACAATTACCATTAGTTTAGATGAAGCTACTACTGAAAAAGAAATAGTAACTCTTTGGGAAATTTTTTGCTGGCAAGAAAATTTGCCTTTCACTTTTGCTGAAATTGCTAATATTCCTCAAGAAAAAGAAGACAGTGATTTAGATTTATTTTCTCATTTTGCCTTACCTCAAAATTTGATTCGCCAAAGTGACTATTTAACTGACACCGTTTTTAATCAATATCATACGGAGACAGAATTATTAAGATATATTCATCGCTTGAGTAGTAAAGATTTATCTCTAACTACTTCTATGATTGCTTTAGGTTCATGTACAATGAAACTTAATGCTACCTCTGAGATGATACCTGTAACTTGGCCAGAATTTAATAATATTCATCCTTTTGCCCCTTCTTCTCAAACTAAAGGTTATCAAATTTTATGCCAACAATTAGAAGAATGGTTAGCTGAAATTACTGGTTTTGCTGGAGTTTCTCTTCAACCTAACGCTGGAAGTCAAGGAGAGTATGCTGGTTTACAAGTTATTCGTAAATATCATTTAGAAAGGGGCGACACTAATCGTAATATTTGCTTAATTCCCGAATCCGCCCATGGTACAAATCCAGCTAGTGCGGTAATGTGTGGTATGACTGTTATTCCTATCAAATGCGACTTACAAGGGGATATTGACCTTCAAGATTTGCAATCTAAGGCGGCAAAACACCAAGATAACCTAGCTGCTTTAATGGTTACATATCCCTCTACCCACGGCGTTTTTGAGGAGGGAATTAAGGAAATTTGTGCTATTATTCACGATTACGGCGGCCAAGTTTATCTTGATGGTGCAAATATGAATGCTCAAGTAGGTTTATGTCGCCCAGGAGATTTTGGGGCGGATGTTTGTCACTTAAATTTACATAAAACTTTTTGTATTCCTCATGGTGGGGGAGGCCCCGGAGTTGGCCCTATTGGCGTTATGCGTCATTTGTTGCCCTATTTACCCGCTACTTCGATCGCCACCTCATCTATGAACGATAAGTCTATTGGTTGGATTAGTGCTGCACCTTATGGTAGTGCTAGTATTTTGCCTATTTCTTGGATGTATATTGCCATGATGGGTAGTGAAGGTTTAACGTTGGCTACTAAAACTGCTATTTTAAACGCTAATTATATGGCTTGTCGTCTCAATTCTTATTATCCCGTTTTATTCAAAGGTAAGTCGGGATTGGTTGCCCATGAATGCGTTATCGATTTACGTCAATTTCGCAAAAAAGCGGAGATAACAGTAGAGGATGTGGCTAAAAGATTGATGGATTATGGTTTTCATGCTCCTACGATGTCTTGGCCGGTGGCTGGTACGATGATGATCGAACCTACTGAAAGT
>CAZWLZ010000064.1:0-13696 GCA_964634505.1 uncultured bacterium
GTCATCCCCATACAAAATTACTTTTATGTTTATTTTACAATCATGTTAACATATAAGATCATATCTTAATTAAGCAACCACCATCAACGTCTTAATGAAAAACTAAATAAAATAGCAACTTTCAGATATTTTTAAAATAAAAAAAATTTTTTATGAACTTAAAAAGTCTATAATCTAAGCTGTATATTATATATGGCTATTTTTTATCAACAAATAAAACTTAATTATTAGTAAGCAAAAGGAGAAAATGTGAGTAAAATTTTAGTAACTGGGGCTGCTGGATTTATCGGATTTCATCTAACTCAAAACCTTTTAATTAGAGGCGATCGCCTAATTGGAATAGATAATCTTAATGATTATTATGATGTAAACTTAAAAAAAGCCAGATTAAATATTCTTAAAAAACAAGAAAATTTTAGTTTTTATCCATTAGATTTACAAGATAAAAATGGCATCGAAAAATTATTTTTAGAAGAAAAATTTGATATAGTTGTTAATTTAGCAGCCCAAGCAGGAGTTAGATATTCCCTAAAAAATCCCTATGCTTACGTTGATAGTAACTTAGTCGGTTTTATGAATATATTGGAAGGATGTCGCCACCAACAAGTTAAACATCTCGTTTTTGCTTCTTCTAGTTCAGTTTATGGTAACAATAAAAAAATACCTTTTTCTACTAATGATAACGTAGATCATCCCGTTAGTCTTTATGCCGCTACGAAAAAAGCAAATGAATTAATGGCTTATACTTACAGTCATTTATACCAAATTCCTACCACTGGTTTAAGATTTTTTACCGTTTATGGCCCTTGGGGAAGACCAGATATGGCTTTATTCACTTTTACCAAAAATATTCTCGAAAATAAACCAATTGATGTTTTTAATTATGGCAAAATGCAAAGAGATTTTACTTATATTGACGACATCGTAGAAGGAGTAGTAAGAGTAATTGATAAAATTCCCCATAATGCAGAAAATAATAATAACTCTGATTCAAACCATCAAAACCCTTACAAAATTTATAATATCGGTAATAATCAACCAGTAGAATTACTGCGTTTTATCGAAGTCATTGAAGATTGCTTAAAAATCAAAGCCAAAAAAAATCTTTTACCAATTCAACCGGGGGATGTGCCTATAACTTACGCTGATGTTGATGATTTAGTCGAAAATGTAGGCTTTAAACCTTCTACTCCCATTGAGATAGGCATTGCTAATTTTATTAATTGGTATCGTCTTTTTTATCAAGTGTAAAAAAATGATGTAAATTGTGGGATGATGTCTCGCAAAGGCGCAAAGACAAGAGGGGAAAAGAAAAAATTAATTTTTTATCAGTTACGTGAGTAATGCTAAAAAATTAATTAAAATATCGAAAAATCAATTGTTAATTTTAAAGATAAAATCTCAAATTTGATCATTAATTATTTATAATCAAAATTATAATTTCAATTATTTTAATTAAAGATATTAAAACAATGAATCAAGAAAATAAACCTTTATCTGAAGATGAAATAATGATTAGATTAGCTAAAGCGGCACAAGCTAGAGGAGGTAAGTTATCTGTCACTCAAGGGGTTATTGATACTGATATTAGTTTTGCAGAAGTTGACGCTGCTTTAAATAAATTGTTAGATGAGAAATATATTAGGCTTGAATCTCATCACATATATAAAGAATCAAGAATTTATAATTTTATTGAATTATAGCAATAGACTATTTAGTTAAGACATCAAAAATTCTCAAATTATCATTTAGTCAACAAGGATAAATTTCAAAATGTCCGAAAGAATATGATGACTACTATAAGTTAAATAAATTCTTTCATAGTATTGATTTTTAGAAATCAATATTTTAAATGCTGTATCTCTTGTTAAGGTGGGGTGTGCATCGCCCTACTATTTATATCTAATTCGTAAGTTTTAATGGTAATTTTCAACCCAAAATGCTAAATTATTTTTACTAATTAATAGTAAGTAAAATGCAAATTTTAATTGTAGAAGATGAGAGAGAAATTGCTCAGTTAATTAGTCAATGTTTAGAAAGAGAAGGATTTAATTGTAGTGTGGCTGAAGATGGAGAAAAAGCACTTTTTCTATTTCCTTCTTTACAACCTGATTTAATTATTCTTGATTTGATGTTACCTAAATTAGATGGCTTAGAAGTATGCACTTTAATTAGAAAACAAGGTAATTTAAAAGACCCTTATATTTTAATGTTAACAGCAAAAGGGGAAGAAATTGATCGGGTAATTGGTTTATCTACTGGTGCGGATGATTATTTAGTTAAACCTTTTAGCCCAAGAGAGTTGGTAGCAAGAGTTAGGGCATTATTACGTCGCAGTTTACGCCATGAAACGCCTAAAAATATTTATCAAACTAAACATTTTACTCTTGATTTAGATGAACGTAAATTAACTCGTGAAATGGTTATCAATGAGACTGAAATATTAGATTTAACTACTTTGGAATTTAATTTATTTGCTACTTTTATGAGTTATCCTAATCGAGTTTGGAGTCGCACTCAATTGATTGATAAACTTTGGGATGGTGATTTTTTTGGTGATGAGAGGGTAGTTGATACTCATGTGCGTCGTTTACGCAAAAAAATTGAACCTGATGCTACTAATCCTATTTTTATTAAAACTGTGGTGGGAATAGGTTATAAATTTGAAGATTAAATTTTTTAAGAAGGTGTTAGGGATTAGGTTTTACGAGAAATTAAATTAAATTACTTTAAAACTGCAAAAAACCGAGATATATCGTTAAAACTGATCTCTTTCTTTTCTTTACCCATTAACCATTACCTACCGATTACCTACTAACTACCACCTGCCACCTGACACCTATTTAGATTGACATTGAGGACAAAAATGAGTCGATCGCCCACCTAACTTTATTCTTTCAATTAGCGTACCACAAATACTGCAAGGTTGGCCTGTTTTGCGATATACCCAAGCAATTTGTCCATAATTTCCATTTATCCCTGTAACTTGAAGAAAATCACTAAAGGTAGTGCCTCCAGCGTTAATAGCTGTTTCTAAAACTTGAATGATTGCTTTGTGTAAAGTATTAATTTGTAAAAGAGTTAGTTTATTGGCGATCGCCAAAGGATTAAGTTGAGATTGAAATAAAATTTCATCAGCATAAATATTACCAATACCAGCAATAAAGGATTGATCAAGTAAAACAGTCTTAATTAAACGATTACTTTTAGCTAATTTTAGCTGTAAATATTCTACCGAAAAATTATCGTCAAAAGGTTCTAAACCTAACTTTTGTAAACCAGTAATAATAGTTTCTGGTAAAATTTCACTGTCATTAATAAACCAAAATTTTCCAAAAGTGCGAGTATCAACAAAACGTAACTCTTGATTTTTCTCAAAAAACAATCTAAGGCGAGTATGTTTATGAAGTGGAGTATCTTGGGATAACCATAAAAGTTGCCCAGTCATACGCAAATGTACACCCAGATAACCTTCCGATAACTTACCTAATAAATATTTACCTCTTCTTGTCCAATCAACAATAACTTTATCTTGAATGTGTGATTCAAAATCCAAAACGGAAGGAGGGTAAGCAATTGTACTTTTTAGTAACACTTGCCCCCTCTTAATAGTAAGATTAGAAGTTGACTGATTTAAACCTCTACAAACTGTTTCTACTTCAGGTAATTCAGGCATTTATTAAGCCTTTTATTTTAAAAAACCGTATCTAAAATTGGTTATTTAGTTTATTTTGCCACAGGTGCAGAAACAACTTCTAATTCATTCTCAGCAAAATTATTGGTATTAACACCACCCGCACTACCACTAAAACCGTTGTAGTTAACTGTGTCAAAACGAACGATTACAGGGTAAAGGATACCACTTTTATCAACACTAGCTACAGTGCCGATTTCTCTAAACCAATAAGATTCTTTGCGAAGAATTCTAACTTTTGAACCACGTTGAATAGCCATAAATTAATTACACTAAATTTTTACTTAGATAACAGATTACTACTTGTGGGTAACTCTGACACTACTTTTTATTTTAAGATTTGTTACAACTTCAAGCATTAATCAAGAATAGGTATTAGGTGTTAGGGAGTTGGGGGATTGGGGTGTTAGGTGTTAGGGAGTGGGTGTTAGGACGTTAACAAGGGGTTTTAACTCTTTGCCTATCCTCTTTGTTGGTACAATTTTATAACTCAATAATCACTAAGTCTATTAATTTAAGCCAAAATCTTTTTAAATTAAATCTATTGATTAAATTTGAATAAAACAACAAAAAAGTTGCTAAAGTATTTAATAACAGTTAAAAGCTAATAACTATCGAGAGAGAACACTAAATCAATAAAATAAAAATATGAGTACAAAAGTCAAAAATCTTGTCAATCAACCTTATAAATATGGATTTGTTACGGATATAGAAAGTGATAGTATCGCCAAAGGATTGAGTGAAGATGTTGTCAGACTAATTTCGGCGAAAAAAAATGAGCCTGAATTTATGTTAGAGTTTCGTTTAAAAGCCTATCATCAATGGTTAAAAATGACTCCTCCGGAATGGGCGCACGTGGGTTATCCTGCTATTAATTATCAAGATATTATTTATTATTCCGCACCAAAACAACAAAAGGTTAAATTAGACAGTTTAGATCAAGTTGATCCTACTTTGTTAGAAACTTTTGAAAAATTAGGAATTCCTTTATCTGAACAAAAAAGATTGAGTAATGTAGCAGTAGATGCTATTTTTGATAGTGTTTCGATCGCCACCACTTTTAAAGATAAGTTAGCTGAAGATGGTGTTATATTTTGTTCAATTTCAGAGGCATTACAAGAACATCCAGATTTGATTAAACAATATTTAGGCACGGTTGTACCCATTGGAGATAACTATTTTGCCGCTCTCAATTCGGCTGTTTTTAGTGATGGTTCATTTGTTTTTATCCCAAGAGGGGTAAAATGTCCCATGGAATTATCTACTTATTTTCGCATCAATAACGGGGATACAGGGCAATTTGAAAGAACTTTAATAATTGCCGAAGAAGGGGCATCTGTAAGCTATTTAGAAGGGTGTACTGCCCCTATGTATGATAGTAATCAACTTCATGCGGCGATCGTTGAATTAGTAGCTTTAGATAATGCCGATATTAAATATTCTACCGTGCAAAATTGGTATGCTGGAGATGCCCAAGGGAAAGGCGGTATTTATAATTTTGTGACCAAACGGGGATTATGTAAGGGTGTTAATTCTAAAATTTCTTGGACACAAGTAGAAACAGGATCGGCTATTACTTGGAAATATCCTAGCTGTGTGTTAGTGGGAGATAATTCCATTGGTGAATTTTACTCCATCGCCTTAACCAATAATATGCAACAAGCAGACACGGGTACAAAAATGATTCATATTGGTAAAAATACTCGTAGTACAATTATTTCTAAAGGTATTTCAGCGGGAAATTCTAAAAATAGTTATCGTGGTTTAGTCAAAATCGGATCAAAAGCAACGGGTGCGAGAAATTACTCTCAATGTGATTCTATGTTGATTGGCGATAATGCTGAAGCTAATACTTTTCCTTATATTCAAGTGGATAATAATTCCTCAAAACTGGAACATGAAGCCTCCACTTCTAAAATAGGGGAAGATCAATTATTTTATTTTGCCCAAAGAGGAATTTCTGAAGAAGACGCTATTTCCATGTTAGTTAGCGGTTTTTGTAAAGATGTTTTAAATGTTTTACCGATGGAGTTTGCCTCCGAAGCGGATAAACTTTTGAGTCTAAAATTAGAAGGTGCGGTGGGTTAATTATAAATCAATTTAAGAAGATTTCACCCCCCTAACCCCCTTAAAAAAGGGGGAACTAATTCTATCGGTGGTACAGGCATCCTGCCTGTAATCAATATTAAGAAGAGACAGACTATAAACCTATCCCACATTAACAATATAAAACTTTTAAGCTAAATTTGAGATGACTAATCAACTTTATTATGGTGATAATTTAGATATTTTACGCCAATATATCAAAGATGAATCTGTAGATTTATGTTATATTGATCCCCCCTTCAATTCTAAACGAAATTATAACCAAATTTATAATAATATCGGCAAAGAAGATCTCGCCCAAGCTCAGGCTTTTATTGATACTTGGACTTGGGATAAATTAGCTAATGACGGTTTGACAGAAATTAAGGAAAATTATCAGGGTAAATTTACTCATCAAAGCATCGCTTTAATTAATGGTTTAGATCAAGTTTTAGGTAAGGGAAGTTTATTTGCTTATCTGGTTAATATGACTTTAAGGATAGCGGAAATTCATCGAGTTTTGAAGCCTACAGGGAGTTTTTATCTTCATTGTGATCCCTCAGCATCTCATTATTTAAAATTAGTTTTAGATGCGATTTTTTGTTCTCAAGGTGGCGATTTTAGAAACGAAATTATTTGGAATTACAGAAGATGGCCAGCAAAACAAGAGAATTTTCAAAAAATGCACGATATAATTTTTAGATATAGTAAATCATCTCAAGTAATTTGGAATCAACTTTACGAACCTTTATCTCCCACAACACTTCAGGCGGATGGGGGTAAAAAGATTTTAAATATTATTGATCCTAAAACGGGTAAAAGAATAAGAGGAAAAAAAACAGGGGAAATCTCTTTAGGTGCACCAATGCGATCAGTTTGGGATATTGGGATTATTGCACCTACAGCTAAAGAAAGATTAGGTTATCCAACGCAAAAACCAGAAGCCTTATTAGAAAGAATAATCAAAGCAAGTAGTAACGAGGGAGATGTAATATTAGATGCCTTTTGTGGGTGTGGTACAACGATCGCCGTCGCCCAAAGACTTAACCGTCAATGGATAGGCATTGATATAACCTATCAAAGTATTAGCTTAATATTAAAAAGATTAACTGATAGTTTTGGGGAAGGTATTTTAGACACAATTAAACTTCATGGTATTCCTAAAGATATAGAATCTGCTCAAAAATTAGCCTTAAAAAAAGACGATCGCCTCCGCAAGGAATTTGAAAAATGGGCTGTCTTAACCTACACCAATAATAGGGCAACCATTAACGATAAAAAAGGGGCAGATAAAGGGATTGATGGTATTGTCTTTTTTGATGGAGGTAAAGATAAATCTGAAAAAATTATTATTCAAGTAAAATCGGGCAAAGTAAAATCAGGAGATATTAGAGACTTATTAGGCACAGTGGGTATAAATGAGGCAAGTTTAGGCATATTTATAACACTAGAGAAACCTACAAAAGAGATGATTAAAACAGCAAAAACTATCGGTAATTATCAAAATAAATTTATGAGTAATTCTATAGATAAAATAACGATAATCACAGTAAAAGAAATTATCGAACAACAAAAACGCCTCGATCTAAAATTAGTATTAGACGTATTAAAATCAGCAGAAAAACAACAAGAAACGAAACATAATCAAAATACCTTAGAAATCTAACCCCCTAACCCCCTTGAGAAGGGGAAACTAATTCTGTCCGTCCGTGGTATGGTCATCCTGCCTATTATCAATATGAGAAAATGTCTAAATCTGCTTGGCGATCGCCAAAAAGATAAACATTCAAAATTTTTCTGACTATGAATATAACAAAGAAGCAGAAACTCGCCCAAGTTGATATAATTTTGTAGCAGGTATAGTTAAATATAAAACATCTTGATTCATCAGTTGAGTATCGAGTAAATTCCACTCGTGAATATTATCCGCCCCTCTGGAGATATAAAGAGGTACAAAATCTGCTTCTGTAGCAATTTCCCTGACAATTTTTTCATAAAACGGATGATTAGGAGTGATCATCGTGGCTAATGATACCCATAATAAACCATCGGTCATGCCATTACCTAAAATTCTGCCTCCCAATGCCGCCGCTGCAAAAGAATAAGTTGCTAATTCCGTGGGTGATAAAACATTTTCAAATTGAAATACTTCTTTGACAGATTCAGCGAATTGATTATCTTGTATTCGTAAAATAACAGGTATTTTCGGTGCTAATGCTTTTACGGTTAAAGCAATTTCAACGTTAATCATATCATTACTGGTGCAAACAATAATGGCATTTGCCCCCTCAATATTGGCAGCCTGTAAAGTATTTGCTAAAGAAGCATCTTCCACAATTACGGGAATACCAAGCGATCGCATTGAGTACAAAAATCGGTTACTATGATCAGATTCAATAACAACAATATCATGTTTTTGTTGATGTAATTCTCTGACAATTTCCATGCCAACATTACCTAAACCACAGATAAGATAATGGTTTTTACTTGGAACTCTTGCCGCATCCCAAAATTGTTTTAAGAGACTACTTAATACAAAATCATTGATTAAAGCGTAACAAATACCCACAATTCCAGCACCAATAATCATCATAATAGCCGTGAAAACTTTGATCACATCGGGTGCAGATTCTGCTACTTCTTCTTTTCCCCCCGCACCAGTAATCATACCCACACTAAAATAAAGGGCATCCACGATAGGAATGTCCCAATTGACGCATAAATAAGTAAAAGTTGCCAGAAAAATTAAGGTAAACAGAGTTAATGTCACAATAATCATAGACTGTGCATAGTGTTTATAGTTGTTTAGATTGAAAAAAACTTTTAACCATCGAAACAGAAAAAAAGATCGTTTTTGTTTAACTTTGGCTTTATTAGCTAAGATTAAATGATCTCCTAACTCTAAGACTTGATCATTAACTACAGCAGAAACCAGATCCATTTTGCTGTTTTTGGGGAGATAATAAATCAACATCTGATCAAGGTTATTCCAAAATCTGGCTAAACTTAATCCATACCAAGGATGATCTTTTGTAATTACTTCCTCATGTAACGCCCATGTTTGTTCAAATAATCTTAAATGCCCAATGGCTTTATTCCCCAAAGCCGCAAAGGCAAAAATAGGTGCTGCTAAAGAGGAAACACTCATGCTAAAGTGATCAACTAAAGTGTTATCTAACCTTGTACCGAGGGTATTATTATAAATACGGTTAACAATGCGAATTTTGGGGTTAAGAACTCTTGCTTGAGTCAAAATAGCCACATTTAAAGCATCATCGCCACTGGCTAAAACAATGGTACAAGCTTGTTTTATTCCTGCTTCCATTAATACTTGAGGGGAACATAAATCACCGACAATAATCTTATCGTCAATTTGAGTGATCATAGGGCGATCGCTGATACCGATAACATTTGCCCCTTGTTGCTTTAATAAATTATAAATTTTGTAGCCCGTATAGTCTAACGCAGAGACAATAATTAATGGTTTCATCTTTTTTACTCAAGTATTTACTCATCGATTGATATTCAACTGAGGCCATAGAATATTATCTCTAACTATGACTAAAGTAAAAGTAGCATGGCAAACAAAATAAAAAAAAGTGCTAAAATTTATTCCCTACTCTCTTAAGTTAATTTAAAACTTATTGCAACATTTAAGTTATAGGGAAAAATAGTTTTTAACAAGAGATTCACAAAAAAGCCATTATGATAAATTGTAAGTTTTTAACGAATAAATCTTCTGGAATCTATAATTTAAGTGGCAATCGCCACTTAAATTAATTAACTATTTTCATTATCATTTATTTGGTCATTTACTTCATTTTTTCGCTGATTAACAATCTCATAAAAAGCACCAATAAAAAAACCAATCGTAACACCTGTAATGACTACAATCTTTGTTCTGTGTACTCTTTGAGATATTTCTGCTACAGCTAAAGCAATCATCATACTAGCTAAAGCCGTCATTATCGCTGAAAATAATATTCTTTTAAAATTCATAATTTTATTAGCTATTAGGTAATGAGAAATGGGTAGTCTTTCACATTCAGAAATTTCTATTTTTTTATTTTGAATTAATTTTATTACTACTAAAACCAAAAAAAACCGTTACTAAAACTTAATACCGAATATCTAAAACTTTTCTATTTAAAGAGACTTTTCTAAACCATAAATTATAACAATTAACCAAGGTACTAAAAAAGTAAGTATGATATTTAAAGGTAAACCAATGCGAGTAAAATCTAAAAATTTATAACCACCAGGGCCATAAATCATAGTATTAGTTTGATAACCAATGGGTGCTAAAAAACTACAAGAAGCCGCAAAAGTGACAGCATAAACCATAGATAATGGATTAATATTAACCTTAGTAGCAACCTCGATGGCGATTGGAATCATTAACACTACAGAGGCATTATTGGATAGAATTTCCGTTAAAAAAGAAGTAGCCAAATAAAATACAACTAACATCCAGAAACCAGACAAGTTACTTCCCACTAATAATAATTTATCTGCTAACCATTCATTAGCACCCGAGTTATCCATAGCAATACCCAGAGGAATTAATCCTGCTAATAAAAAAATTATATCCCAACGAACAGCCCCATAAATCTCCCCCGGTTTTAAACAACCAGTAATCACCATTAAAACTACACCAATTAAACTGGTGATTAAAATGGGCAAAACTTCTACAGCAGAGATAACAATTACACCAATAGTAATAATTAAAGCAATTAAAGCCTTATCCTGTCTTAAAGTTTCTAAGTCTTTTTCTTCTAAAACTAATAATTCTCTTGATGTTTGTAATCCGATAAAACTTTCTTTTGGTGCTTGAACTAATAGTAAATCACCAAACTTTAAAGGAATGTTACCAAAGCGTTCTCTTATCAATTCTTCCCCTCTTCTTATAGCTAAAACGGTGGAATTATATCTTTGTCTAAAACGTAAATCTTTTAAAGATGTGCCAATTAAACGAGAATTTGATAATATTAATACTTCAGCGATTTTATCTTCTTGAGTATTAATTTCTGATTCCAAATTTTTTTCTGTAAATTTAACATCGGCGAGAATTTCTACTCCTCTTTCATCTTTAATACTTAATAAATTATTCTTACTTCCTCTTACTAATAAAATATCTCCTAATGATAAAATTTTGTCTGCTAATGGAGGGGGAAAATGGATGTCATTTTGGATTATTTCTAATACATCTAAATCAAATTTTCTTTGAATACCACTTTCTTTTAAAGTTTGCCCGATTAAGCTAGATTTAGAAGAAATAATCATTTCACTAACGTATTCTTTCATTTGATAGTCTTCGCTTAAAGATTCCCCTCCTGCTGGTTTTCTAGCGGGTAATAGTTTCGGACTGGCGATCGCCAAATAAATAGTACCGACAATAAAAACAGGGATACCCAGAGGAGTAATATCAAAAAGGCCAATTTCACCATAACCCAATTTAGCAGTAATACCACTAGCTAAAATATTGGTAGAAGTGCCTATGATAGTAATCATTCCCCCTAAAATAGTGGCATAAGAAAGAGGAATTAATAATTTAGAAACAGACACTTTTTTTTGTTTTGCCCAATCTTCTACAATGGGTAAAAAAATCGCCACCACGGCAGTATTATTGATAAAAGCACTAATTGTGCCAATAATTGTACCCATAGCTAAAATTTGCTGGGTAAGATTGTTGCCTCCCCATTTGAATAACCAATCTCTGACTGTATTCATTGAGCCAGTTTTAGTTATTCCCGCACTGAGAATAAACATAGCCAAGACAGTAATGGTAGCCGAATTTCCGAAGCCTGAAATGCCCTCATCTGGGGTAACTAAACCAAAAACCATTAAGGCGATCGCCACAACTAAAGCCGTTAAATCAACAGGTAACCATTCAGCAATAAAAGCAATTAAAGCAAAAATTAGAATACCTAAAGTTAAGATAATTTTATCCATTTAATCCATAAAAAGTAGTGAATAATGATCAGATAAAGTAAAAAATAATCAAATTTAAAATTATTGATAATATTAATTATTAAAAACAGCTTTGATTCTAGTGGAATTAAAGTTATAAGGAAAAATAGTATATTGATTATAAGTAGCCGAATTTAATTTAGTATGACTCAAATCAGCATTACTAAGATTAGTATTAGTTAAATTAGCGTTACTCAAATTCGCATTTCGTAAATTAGCATTACTTAAATTAACACCCGTTAAATCACTATTACTCAGATTAGCATTACTTAAATTTGCCCCTGTGAAATCACTATTATAAAAATTACTATGACTTAAATTTATATCAGTTAAATTAACATCAATTAACCTAGAATTAATCAAACTTAACTTACTAAAATTAACCTTAAACTCACTCAGATTTAGATAACTAAAATCCACATTATCTAAACTGGTAGCCATAAAATTAACTTGAGAAAGATTAGCTTTTTGAAAATTAACATTCTTAAAAATTGCCTTATAAAAACTAACCTGAATTAAAATAGCATCACTAAAATCAATATCTTGCAAATAACTACCACGAAAATTAACCTCACTAAGATTAGCCTTAACAAAATTGACTTGTAATAGACGAGAATCAGAAAAATTTATTTTCTGTAAAATTCCATGATTAAAATTAACATCTTTTAAAGAAGATTTCTCTAAATTCAAATTATTTAAAGTAGCCTCAGATAAATCAATTTGAGTCAAAATTCCTTCTGCTAAATTAACAAAAGAAAATAAACTATTATTAAACACCGTATTAGTTATGACACATCCTTGTAAATTTACCTTATCTAAAAAAATCTCTTGAAGATTCTTATTTTTTAATCCCTGATTGACTATTTGCCAAACAAATAAATATTTTGAATCTAATTTAGTTTTATGATTAATAATACAACCACGAAAATTAGCATTAGTTAAATTTGCTTTTTGTAAATCAATTCCTCTCAAATTTAAACCCTGTAAATCAACATTGATTAAAATAGTTTGCTTCCTTTTTTCTTCATATTTAGCTAATAAAAATTCAGTTTCATTGTGATTAATATTTTCCAACAAAGAATAAGCAACCCAAATTAAAATACCTTCTTCTTTTTCTAAAATATCTTTGATTAATTGAATAGCCAAATTTTTATATTCCAAAGAATCAAATAAAGCATCTATTTTTATAGCCAAATTATCACTATCAAAACGATTCTTAATAGCATATTCACCCCCCAAAACTAAAGAAGATGATAAATTATGATCATTATTTTTTTGCTTATCACCCCCTAAAACTAAATCAGATAAATTCGGTTTTAATTGATTAATTTCCTTAGAATTATTAACAAAAGATTCAACAATTTTATAATCTAAATCTCTAAAACATTGAGTAATTCGTTCCTCTTGGTTTATTTTAAAAATATAATCTTCTAAAGAGTTTAAAAGTCTTTGATAATCATGGCTAGAAATAAACATTTTTTTATATTTTAAATGTTTTTTACTCAGAATTTTCTTTAGTGTATTTCTAGCCGTAATATTAGTAGGATTAACCATTGCTATTAATATATAAGCAGGATTTTGTTCCCAATAACCAATAGGAATCATGGAATAATAACGACAAATATTAAAGGGAATAACTCGATCGATTAATTGACTAATTTCTTGTAAATAATTCTCAGAAATTTTCATTTAAAATTTTGAACTATGAATGATTAAATTAGGTTTAATTTTAGTTATTAATTCGACAAAATATTAACTATTTATCAATAAGATTTATTGTTTATTTATTCTATTAATTTTATCTTTAAAACATATTAATATTTAATAATTATTAACTAACCAAAAGTTGAGCCATTCCAACCCCACATATAACCTTTAGCGTCATTAAATTCTATATAAATACGATTCTTCGCAATACCTAATTGGCTATTTATTTCTTGACAAAAA